>JAUXJX010000154.1 GCA_030624545.1 Bacteroidota bacterium
AAAACCCTTCCTCACAATCGCGGGAGACGCATTTTGCAGAGGCCCTGGTCGATCGATTCTTCAATCCGAAGAGCTATTTTCTTCACAGTTTCCTCGCCGCCCTTCGTAAGAGGGAACAGTTTATCGACGAACCCAACCATGTGGTCACGACAGGTTTAGTGATGGATGAGATTATTAACTCAAGAGAAAAATTGGCCTTGCTGGGTCGGCTTGACCAGATGGACGGTTTTCGAAGATATCACGAGCAGCTCAATCATGGGATTGGCTATCTACAGAATTCTCGCCTTTCAACCCAGCAGATGATGGAAATTGTCGGAGCACTTGGCAATTCATTGGCAGACACATTTATGGATTTGGTGTCGAATGAAGTTACCCGCCCCGTTTTGCTTGATACGCTAGGTCTGGATTCCAATCTTGCAGCCTCTACGACAAAACCTTCTGATAGTGGTTTTTCAAATGAAGCGGCGCCGCCAGTATCTTTTGAAATCGACACGTTGTCTCAAGCGGCTGAAGACTTATTTAACGAGCAGGAAAAGGAACCCATTGCCCTCCTGGAAAAAGAAGAATATGAAGGTTCTGTGGAAGAAGCCGACCATCCCGCTGCAACTTTGGCAGATTCAGAATATCAGATTGCAAAGGACGAATTGGCAGGGTTAAGCCTTGAAACAGTTGCACAAGATTTGGAAACTTGGGAGGGTACGCAGACTCAGACGAAAGATGATAGTTTGCAGCTTGAAGCAACTGATGTGTCTGCCGCCACGGAATCACTTGAAATTGGCAGCGCTCTTCAAAATGAAATGGACGGGTTGGAAACACAACCATGGTCATTCTTTCAGGATGATGTCAATGAAAAACTACAGAGCCTGCGAAAAAACCTGAACAGATTTTCCGGTAATCCTGATGATTGGAAATCGTTCAAGAGAATCAAGATTGATTTCAGAGATCTCCGAGACTGGGCAATGATCCAGGGTGACCAGGGAATTGAGGCTATTTCTCATAAAGCATTGCGCCTTTTCGAAACGGTATACCTGAAAGGCATCGAGAATAGGCATGTAATTACAAGAATCTTGGCTGATGCCTGCGACGCCCTGAGGATGGTCAATGATGCGGGAAGTGGAAACGAGAGATTAGATATCGTTCGCTTGATGGTGCACCAAATCGACCACCAAAGAAGGGCCTATCCGAAGGAACTAGGGGTGCAAGCCGGTCACCATGAGGCTATGCCCGAAAAAGAAGAACCTGAAAAAAAAACGCCTAACAATCAAGATGGGCCATTTCAAAATGTGCGGGAGGCACCATCTGCAGAATCACATTCCGCAGGCGAGCCAAAATCCCCTGAGTGGCCCGAAGTCCAGCCATCTTCAGTCCAAAGCCATGAGCCGGAGCTGCACAGCGAAAATGAGTTGATGGATTTTCCAGGGCGCACTGATGCCACTGATCAGGAAGAGGAAAATGAGGCGCCGGAGAATTTCGATTCCATCCGCGAATCCGAACTACTTCCGGAGCTGATGAGCGAGCAAGGAGAAAACTTCGCAGAACTGGAAATCCAGGAGGATGAAGCCTCTGATGGATCAGAAAAAGAGTCCGGTCTGTTAGATGCGGTTGGTCGTTCCACCGAGAGCCTGAAGGATTTTGAGTTATCAGATGTTGGCACGCACGTCGACAACTCCATGCCCGTGGACATAAGCCTGCCCCAGGATGCATCTGAGGAAGCAGAAAAAGAACCTTACGTTGACCTGAACCTTCCGGGCGAAGAAGACGAAGAACTGTTGGCTATTCTGGGTGATATCAAGGAAGAAAGAGAGACGAATTTGGATCGGTTTGAAGGTACCGATAGGACGAATCAGATTTCCGAAGAAAAAAATCAGTCTGATTTTGATCTGCAAATAGACAAGCTCGAAGGCGATTATGAGAAAATCACGGCTAAGACGGACTTCGCTGAATTTGACGACAAGAGCGGTTCTCATCGACTTTCTTCAGAGGAGGATGGCGGGTCAAAGCTGCCGGAGATGCAGGATTCCGGTGACGGGTTTGATTTTGTTTCGGAAGCCGAGATGTATTTTTCCTTCTCACGCAGAGCGCTGCAGAACCTGATGAGAAATCCAACCGACCCCCATTCCCTGGAAGACAGTGAATTGGCTTTTTACTCACTAAAAATACTGGCAGAAAAACTGGGATATGGGCTGGCGAGCCGGATCATGGCTGCGGCGGAAAATCTTGTGCAACAAACGCTTGGCGTCAAGTCGGGTGTAAATGCTGTACAAGTAAATACCCTCTATACGGTTATCACAGAAATTGAGCAGGCCGGTCGTGAACAGAAGCTAAATGAACCGGCTAGGAGAACTTGGCTTGAACAGCAGGAAGCTACTATTCAGGGATGGGTTGACTCGCCTTCGGCAAAGCCTCAAGAGGTTGACTCGGTTCCGCCTGTTGCCAAAGAGAATCGTTCGATCGCAGGCGATGATCCCCTGGATTTTCTGCTCTTCGACGATACATCCAAATATTTTAAGCAGCTGCTCAAGGAATGACGGTCCTTTTGAAGGGAAATTCAAATGGAAGAAGACCCCAAAGATAGTCTTTTCACTAACCAAGATGGACGAACGATGAACCACAAGAATAAGAGAGGCCCGTCTGATATCGACAGAGAACTAGAAAGTCTTCTGGAATCTCATCGTACAATAATCAAGGTGATCGGTACCGGTGGAGCGGGCAATAACACGATTACGCGGCTTATGGAAGCGGGCATAGAGGGTGTGATGACTTTTGCCATTAATACAGACGCTCAGGATCTGCTCTTTGCACAGGCCCATCAAAAAGTGCTCATCGGACGCGATGTGACAAGCGGTCTCGGCTCCGGCAGTGACCCGAAGGTGGGTGAAGAGTCCGCCATGGAAAGTGAAAAAGAGCTCAGAGAGCTGGCCTCAAATACTGATCTAGTATTTGTGACTTGCGGTCTTGGCGGTGGGACCGGGACCGGCTCTGCACCGATTCTCGCCGAAATTGCCAGAGAAGTTGGTGCATTGACCATTTCCATAGTTACCCTTCCTTTCTCCGAAGAGGGCGTTATGCGCTGGAATAACGCTCAATATGGCCTGGAAAGGCTGAGAAAGAATTCCGACACGCTTATTGTCATCGAGAATGACAGGTTATTGGAACTGGACCCGAATCTATCTTTAGACCAGGCTTTTCAAGTGGCTGATGAGATTCTGGTTAACGCGGTTACCGGCATAACGGAACTGGTAACGCAGAAGGGGTTGGTCAATCTCGATTTTGCGGATATTCGCACCATTATGAAGGACGGTGGGACTGCCCTGATCGGCATGGCAGAGAGTGACTCACCTGAAAGGTCCGTCGAAGCTGTGGAGAAAGCCATCGAAAATCCCCTCATTGATCTTAAAATCGATGGGGCGCGAAGCGCTCTTCTTAATATCGTCGGCGGCAAGGATATGACCATCAAGGATGCCAAGACAGCGATGCATACCCTGGCGCGCAAGCTGGACAGCAGTGCCAGGATCATCTGGGGTGCCCGCATCAATCCTGAGCTGGAAAATAAAGTAAATGTTATGATTCTCGCGACGGGCTTGAAAGACGGAGACATTGACAGACTTCCGCGATCGCAAAACGTCGATTCTGCTGCTTTCTCCAAAGAAGTGAGTACCACCGCTTCTTCAGAAACGGCCAATATTCCTGTTCCCGAGAATGAGGAAGTATCCCAAGCTGATGACCTACAGCCGGAACCGGATCAAGCCGAATCGGCTGACGAACAAAGTGGCAGGAAGGAAACCAAACAGATCTTCTGTGAAATAATGGAAGAAGAATCCGACGCTGATTTGAAAATCTTCAGCGATTCTCTCCAGGTGCTCCAGGAGAAAACAACCGACAGAGAGCAGTGGGAAGAACTGAGACGGGCGAGTTCCTCCCTTGCCGGCACGGCTCAAATGTTTGATTTTGATGATATCTCCACTTTGATGAATTCAACTGAAGATCTCTTGGCCACGATCATAAACAAAGATTTCTATTTTGAACCTGTTCTCGAACTATTCCTCGATCTACCTCAACATTTGCGCTCAATGATTCAAAAGGAGCCTGACTCCGTGCAGTGGGCGAAGAAATTCGAAATTCGGGCAAATATGGTAGTGGCTGCGCTTGGAGGTGGCGAGATTGATTCGAAGGAAGGTTTTCTTGAAAGGCTCGAGCAAATTGACCGGAATATGGAGGAACACCTGGGTGAAGCCGGTGAATCTGAAGACCAGTCGTTGGCTTCTGACCTGGAGGCTGAGGAGGATCCACAGCAGAAGGCGGATTCAAGTGATTCCGAACAAATATCGAGTGCCAACGAGGCCACAGACTATGTCGACAATCCTTTGCGGGGAGGGGAAGAAGCCCCGCAATAGAAAAACGTACGGAATTAATTCATGTTTTCCAAAGACTATGTAGAAGAACAGAAGAATCAGTCGGGACACGCGCAGGAGTTCATTTCCTATTATCAACCGGAAAGGCAAAGAAATATCTCGGAAATTCGAAGGTTGATCTCCGATGTCCGTGACGAATCTGATGCCGAAAGGCTGCTGAAGGAAATCCAGGACGTGGGAAATGCAATGTCGGATTTGGCGATGGTCTACGGCTTTGAAAACGAGGAAGCCATGGGGCGTAAGATTGCGTGTATTGCTGATGCATGCCATCCCGATAATGGCTTGGACGCGGCCCTGTCTGAACTGGATGAATCGACCAAAGCCGTTGAGGAGGCGATGCTACAGATCAGTGATTCCCATAACGAGCATATTGGCAGCCCATCCGAAAAGAATCTGGCAGAAGACTCACTGAATGTTGAAATTGATGAGGCGGTGATTAAAGACAAGAGCGAAACCCTCCTATTTGATATTAGAGAAGATGAGAAGCTGATCTCCTATTTGGAAGATGCCCACGAGGGGGCGATCACGATAGATTCCGCTTTAGATTCCACGGCCATTGAATTTGATGATAGCGGCAATCGCGAATTGGGATTTGATATCCCCAAAGAAGGCGAGAATGGCCCTGGAATAGGGTTGTCTTTTGCTGAACTGGACACGGACGTGATGGAAATTGACTTTCGGGAAAGTCCGCCCACCAAGGAAAACGAAAGTAAGAATCTTCTCAGGAGAATAACGGGATTTTTCGGATTCAAGGGGAAAAAAGGGTTCTGACTCGTTTCGGATTTAAGAATTTTGTCGAAGACCCGCTGGCTATTTTTGACAGCGGGTTTTTTCTTCCTCAACTTCAATTTTTTCAGGAACTTGCCGAAAGAATGATTAGGCAAATACTGCATGGATCCACTGGATTGGCTATGGTGATTATCACATCGTATTATCAAAATAGAATTATGTGTAACCGCCGAGGAATCAGGAGTCGGTTTTGAAGGAGACAACAAGGAAATTGAAAATTCTTTTGTTGGAAGAAGAGGAGAATTCTACTTTAGACACCAAATCATACTTGGAAAGTAAAGGTCATCAGGTTTTGACAACATCTGATCTAGGTGAAGCATTTCATCTCAGCCGCCAGGAGGCAATCGATCTTGTCCTGCTTAATCAGGAATCCAATATTAGCACCACACTCGAGATTTGCGACCGGATAATGAGCAACC
>JAUXJX010000100.1 GCA_030624545.1 Bacteroidota bacterium
ATTCTTCGATATGTCAGCGTGCTATCACTCATAAAACGCCCATTTCCTTTTGTTAGGCTTCAGTCTTCCGCAGATAGGTCACGGCCGGTTTCGTGTTCAATTCCTCCAATTCAACGTATCCCCGGCCATTTGCGGCAAGTTTGGCGACTTCGCTTTCCGGATCCAGAAGATTTCCGAATACGATGGCGTTAGCGGGACAGGTCTGCTGGCAGGCCGTCCTGATTTCGCCATCCGCCACTTTGCGTCCTTCATCCTTCGCGTGATCTTTAGCCAAGCGAATGCGCTGCACGCAAAACGTGCATTTTTCCATTACACCGCTGCCGCGCACAAAAACATCCGGATTAAGCATCAGGTTCAACGGCTCCTCTCTCGGATAATCAAACCAATTAAACCGCCGGACTTTAAAGGGGCAGTTGTTGGAACAATAGCGCGTGCCAACACAACGATTATAAATTTGCGCGTTCAAGCCCTCTTCATTGTGGTAGGTGGCGTAGACAGGGCAAACCGGCTCACACGGTGCATTGCCGCAGTGCTGGCACATCATGGGTTGAAACGTGACATTACCCTCGCTGCCGTAGCGGGCTTCAATGCGAATCCACGACATTTCGCGGCCCTTGAGATGTTCCTTCTCCCCCGTAATCGGGATGTTATTTTCGACATAACATGCGGCCACACACGCGCTGCAACCAGTACATAGATCCAGATCGATAGCCATGGCCCAGCGATAATCCTTGTGTTCGTGGAAGGGATACATGTCGGGCAATCTTTCACCGTGTTCGTCCGGACTATGTTCTTCCTTCCCCGCGTGCAGGTCGTATCTTCTGGCAGCATTTTCATGATCCAGAGACTGCCCGGTCAGAATCGGAAAGGCAATCGTAAGGCCGGTTTTTCTAATGCTGACGCCATCGACAAAGCTGATATGGTCGCCGGTTGCGGAATCAATCTGAAGCGGTATATCCTTAACCAAATCGCGCTGGATCATGAAGACATCTTCCCGCAGCCCGGGCTGGAGTCTAACAGGCAGCTTGAGTGTCTGATCTCCCGCCGTCAGTTCAATTTCGTCGAGATTTTCAATACGCATTCTTACGGCGGTTGCACGAGAAATGGAAATCCACTGACCGTATGAAATTGCACTCAATGGGTCGGGGATTTCCTCGAGCAGGGGCAGGGCACGGCTGCGACCGTCGTAGGATCGGAGAGATGGCGCGATGAAAAGAACCGGCTCCGAGACCGGTTCCTGCAGATCAAATTGTGCCAGCGCCGATCTTGCCGAGCGTGAGTTGAGGACAACTCTTCTTGAAGAGACGCTCTCCTCGAGGTAACCCCGGTCAAGCAGTTCTTCGATTTTCGCTCGCCCAAATCGTTCCCGCCACTTTCTGAAAAGATATTCCTGAAAAGTCGGCTGGTCAGAAGCGCCGATCTTTCGCAGCGATAGCTCGATAAAGATATCTCCAACGGTAAGAGTATTGTGTAACGGTTCTATTACCGGCTGGATTACATTCAATATTCCGCGCCGAGACTCTACATCACCCCAGGACTCCAATGAATGCGAAAGTGGAAGAACCACATCGCAGGCTTCCGCGGTTTCGTTCATCAATAGTGAAAAAGCAACACGAAACTTGGCCCCGCTTAAATTCTCCATAAACGGAATGGACGGCGGCAACGTGCGGCTGGGATCCACGTCAGAGAGAAAGATCACTCCGATGTCACCATCTCTTAATCGAGTGGAGAGTTTCTCCATATCCTGCAATGAGCCGAGGCCGCCGAGATTTTCTTCTCGCGAAAAGTCGATTACCGAGCCGATCATGCCCATGGCCCATTGAATCAGGCCGGCGACGATTGCGGTCTCGAGTCCGTTTCTGTTGCTGGTCGACACGCCGCCGACAATAAGTAGAGGATTCTGCGCCTTGCCGAATTCATCCACAAGTTTGGAGACATCCTCCGGCTCGAGTCCCGTCTTCTCTGCAGTCTCTGCAAGCGAAGGATTTGGCAGGGAACCAAGCAGTTGTGTAGATAGACTGTTTTTTGTTTTGCCGGCAAGGCTTCTCAACAGATAGACCAGCAAATATGCTTCGCTGCCGGCTTTGACCGCAAATCGCTCATTAGCGCGAAATCCGGTTGTGCTGACGTGGGGTTCCACATGATAGAATGAAAAGTGTCCGGCCTTCACGGCTCGCGCAAATTGCTTGGCGTAGGATACCGGAGAAACAAACGTCTCGAAAAGATCGGCGCCAACGGAGAGCAGAAAATCGCAATCTTCAATTTTGTAGAGTGGAATCTCGTCGAATCCGAAGAGAACCCTGTTTGCCTCGCGGAGATTTGTATGGGAATAGAATTCATAATCCGGCAGCTTTTCGATGCCCATTCTCCGGCAGTTGTCGTCGAGAAGATCTACCAGGGAACCCGTGGTCCGGCCGGAAAGATAGACGTTCCTGGTTTGATCCAAATCAGAAGACTCCAGCGCTTTCAAGATGCTTATGAATGCTTCCTCCCAGGAGGCCTCCACAAAATCTCCATCTGCACTTTTGATCAGCGGGTTCTTGATCCGTTGAGGATGATAAAGCCTTGTGATCGAAGACTGACCACGAACACACAATGCGCCGTCATTTACGGGATGCTGCTCAATTCCATCCAGCTTAATGGGCACCCGCATATATTTGTTATTGATCAGTTTTTCCCGGATTTTCGCCGATGCTCCGCAATTGGCCGAGCATTCGGTACAGCTCGTATTATGATAGACTGCTGTTCCAGGCAGAATCTCCTCTTCCGGGGGCACCAGGTACGGGATCAGCTTCTCGGTATTCTTGTTAAGACCGCAAGATGTTGTCAGTGAGGCCGTTGAGGCGACCCCTATCATTTTCAGAAAATCCCGTCTTCGCATGTAGTTCCTCCGAGTCAAACCCTATTTGTGGCAGGTATAGCAGTCACGCGAGGCATCTCTAGCCTTGTGGCAGTCGATGCAGAAACCCATTTTTAGCGTCGTAACTTTGCGCACCCGTGCTTGGGCAGCCAATTCTCCGTGACAGTTGCTGCAATCCAGTCCCGCTTTGATGTGGCGCTTGTGGGAGAAGTAAACGTGCTCCGGAACCGAATAGACCTTTTCCCATGGAATAGGTTCTTGATTTTCCCAATACTGTGTAAGTTTCTTGACCTCTTCTTTATCCGTGGCCACCGCCTTGTGGCATTCCATGCACTTGGACAGAGGAGGAACGGAAGCACTGATCGCACGCTCTACCGTCTGATGGCACAATGTGCAGGCAAATTTCAGTTGGCCGACATGAAGCTCATGGCTGAAATCGATGGGCTGCTCGGGCGCCTTTTTGAAATCATGCCAGTAGACAGCAAATCCCAGGGTTATCACAGCGAAAAAACCAAAATAGAGAAAAACAATTCCGTTGAAAATTCGACTCTTCACTACCATCTCCTATGAGCTTGCGCAATCACCACAAAAAAGTTCTCCGGCCATCATTGCCTTTTCGCAAGTTCTTCCATTAAGTATTCGGCAACCGCTGTGGCCTCAGCTTTCTTCACTCCCTGGTTTGGCATTGGTGGATAGTCGGGATCTATCTTAGCCGGGTTCATAATAAATTCGATCAAAGCATCCTCGTTGTCGACATATTTCGGCAGCACGGACATATAAGGCGGACCGACGATGCGTGTGTCAAAAGTATGGCAAGCCACGCAGATGCGATTAAAGACCTCAGTTCCGTCTACCTGGGTGGCGGCTTCCTGTCGACCCTCACGCGCGGCGAGGATTTGCTGATGAATCTCCTCGGCTTTCTTGGCCAGCAGTTTCTCCCGCTCGAAATTGGCATTACCCGCTGCAATTTGGTCGTTCACAGTCATCACGATGAAAGTAGCCAGAAACAGGATGAAAACCACCCCCGAAAACCTCTGGTTGGCCGAGTTGAGGCTCGAGTAAAGGAACATGGAAATGATCATGAGCATGAACAGCGTAACACCCCAGACTGCAAAAACCGTCTCAGACGATGCCGCATCGGGAAAGGTGAGCAAATTCCAGCAGATAAAAATAGGCTGCAAAAGAACGGAAACCAGGGCTAATATGGCGGCAAATTTCTTCACGAAGTTTGCGTAATCCGGATCGAGGTCTTTCTTTCTTTCGGGCCAGGAAAAGTAGAAATAGAGGATGGCCGCCCCGGTAAGTGCGAAGGTGAAGAACAGGAACATTCCATGTCGTGGAATTTCGTTCTCATAAATAAACAGCGGGAACGGGGTATTGACGAAAGGCCACTTCTCGGGGAAAAAGATGAGGGAAGTGGTACTTGCCAGTATAATGTATCCGCCAAAGAAAGCCAAAACCGCTCCCAGTCCAAGCAATATGTGCAGAGGGAACAGCCGATCACGATTGGAAAACGACCCCTTATAGAAATAAAGAAGAACAAAACCTGCTACGGCCAATAGGGCCACGATGAGCAGATAATTTGCAATCTTGAATCCTGAACCCTGGTATAACTGAGAAAACGCGAGGATGAGGGTGAAAAGCGGTAATATGCCAAGTAGAGCTGGGGCGCTTCTTTTTGAGGTCACCAGCTCAATCAATTCCCGTGAAAACCGCAGGTGGATCGGGTTGCTTTCCCGCTTATCCAGTGCACTAAAAACAGAGGAAAAAAAGACTCCACCCATTACGATGCTCACGTAAGGAATGTGGATAACCAGCATTAATGTGATTATGGCTTTCAGCAAGGTAATATGCTCTGCTGAAATGGAAAGAGCGACATTCTCAAGAAAACCCATTGGTAGACCTTTTAGCCGATTAGTTGCCGTCCATTTGTATATTCTATTATGTGGATGTCGAGGCCATGGCGCACTGAATCCCAGGTTCGATTGCTGTCATCGTGAACACGCCCCTGCAGTCCCCTCTCGAGACGCTGTCCTGAGCGTGACGAAGGAGGGGAAAGAAAACGCGAAAATGTTTTCAAATGTGTATAACCCATAACTGACAAGCCTCATAATCCGCAATTCCTAACCTGGATAATTCATAAACCACAGAGAACACAGAGATAAAATTATTGTATTTATAGTAGTTAAAGGCAATTTCCTTCAATTCAAATCAAAAACTCAGTTTTCACTTAGAGAAAAGATTTTCTAAATAACACATTGATTTTCAAGGATTAATATTTTTTGTTTTTTCTCTGTGGACTCTGTGGTGAATAATTCACGCTAATTAACCAAACTGTCGATCGACATCAGCAAAATGACAACGAGCGCATAGATATTGATCTGCCGAAACGCATATCCGGAAGAAAATGTATGGCCGCCGGTCCCGAACATCTTTGAAGACTGGTAGACCAGCCAGATCGCGGTGATATACAGACCAACGTTAATTACCGGGATATCTACAACGCCAAAGAAAGGAATCAAGACACAAGCCACTGCACTGGCGACGATCCAAATAAAGATGAGGCGTTTTATCTGGTCATTCGAGAACAACGCCGTGAGCGAGGGAAAGCCCGCCTTTTCATATTGACGTCCGTAGAGCAGGATCAGCAACCAGAAATGCGGAACCTGCCAGATAAAGAAAAAGAACATGACCGCTAAGATTGGGGGGTCCAGTATATCCCCACCTCCTGCGGCCCAGCCAACGGCCGGTGGTATTGACCCAATCAGAGAACCGGGGACAACCGCGAAAGCGGTTACCTTCTTAAGATTGGTATAAACTCCATTATACCAAACCAGTGCCAATAATCCCAGGAAAAAAGCGGGAAGATTGGTTCCAAAGTATAGAATAACGGAACCGGTTAGCACAAATACAAGCGAAATCAACAATGCAAGGACAGGGCTCACCCTCCCTGTTGGAATCGGGCGATTCCGGGTGCGTTCCATTAGTGCATCCGGCCGCCTTTCTTGATACTGGTTCAATACCGCGGATCCAAACGCTAAGAACAAAATGCCAAAAGTGGGAGCCAAAATGTCCAAAGAGAGAGCCTTGGCCGCAAGGATAAATCCAACGGAGGTGGTAAAGGTTGAAAATACCGAGATTCTGAATTTGATCAATTCGAGCAGTATCTGAAATCTTTGGCCCACGTGCGTCCTGCTGTCGCCTTAGTTAAGCGCTTTTAAATATGAAATGATTGCGTTAATGTCCTCGTTTGAAAGAAATCCGGCCTGCGGCGGCATTAGGTTTTGAAATCCCTTTACCAACTCCGAGCTGGGATCAAGAATCGACCTGCGAATATAACTCTCATCCACCACAAGTTGTCTTTCTTCCCCGTTTGATACGACGGTCGTACTTCTGCCATATAGTCCTTTGAAGCTGGTACTCACCAGGCGCGAGCCGTCGGTAGAATGGCAGGCAATGCAGCCCCTGATTTTGACCAGCTCCGCTCCTTTGGCAGTGCCAGTCCCTGCAGGTTCCACAGAAACCGTGGTCTTCGACTCGATTTGAGAGGCGTTGGCGCTATACCACGATTCATATTCCTCCAGCGGGAGCACCGCAACCGTTGACAGCATGTATGAATGCTGCAAACCGCAATATTCCGCACAGAAGACATCAAAATTCCCAACCTCATCTGCCCGGAACCATAGGTATTGATCTTGACCCGGAACGACGTCAAACTTCAGGCGGAACGCCGGAATGTAATAGCTGTGCAGAACATCCCTGGAATGGAGATTCAATTTTATGTTTCGATTTAGCGGAACAAACAGGGTGTCCGTTTTGGCGCCATTGTCATATTCATAGGTCCAAGACCACATCTGGGCCGTCACATCAATTTCCATCGCGTCTTCAGGAACCTCACGGATGTACTTGTAATTGATCCAACCAAAATAGAACATAGCGAGGACCAGAATGGTTGGAATCACGGTCCAGAGCATTTCCAGAAAGGCATTGCCGGGGATATCCTTCGGCTCAGGATTTCTCTTGCGGTGATAACGGATGACAAAATAGATCATCGCCCCCGTAATCACCACTAGAAAAATACGGAGGTGATAAGCAAAAACAAGAAGACGCTGTCTACCTTGCCGGCAAAATTGCCTGCCCCGGA
>JAUXJX010000375.1 GCA_030624545.1 Bacteroidota bacterium
AGGGACGATTCTCATACGACTGGCGCCGTTCGTTCTTTACCACATCGCGCTGGCCGTCCACTTTGCCCGGCGACATCGCATCCAGCAGAAATCCCATACGATCTGATTCAAGAAAAAGGGCAAGCTCCAGTGCATTGCTCGGAATATTTTCCCAGTAATTGGTGCGATCCGGATTGGTGGACCCGTTGTTATTGCCACCGGCTGCTTCAAGCCACCCATCGAATTTGCCCTCCGGAACATGTCCCGATCCCTCAAACATGATGTGTTCGAACAGATGGGCAAAACCGGTACGGCCAGGCTTTTCCCGGCCCGAACCAACGTGATACCACATGTTCACACTGACCATGGGCGTTGAGTGGTCCTCATGCAAAATAACATTCAGACCGTTGGGCAGCACAAAACGGGAATAATCAATCGTAATGCCTTTATCCTGTGATATGCCGAAACCGGCAAAGCCGCAAAGAATAAGGATGACCAAGAATATTCGTTTCATATGACGTTTCTCCTATTATCTAAGAAAACGTGAAATAAATACTCTGTTGCGTAAGCTATAAATTCAAATTTGACAGTATAATGGGATTGGCAAGATACGAGGCATCCTGTTTATCCTGTACATCCCGTCTAATATTTGTTTCAGCAGATTCGAAATTTGAGAAAGGTGATTTAGGTGCAAAGACCCCGGGAGACCTCATAGAAACTTGACCACCATCAGGGTAACGTCATCGTGAAATTTCTCCACGAAGCTCTGTGCTGCGTTCCGAAGGCCTGTCATAAAATCATCAGCAGGTTGAAGAGCGTAGTCTTTGACGTATGTTGCCAATCGTTCTTCGCCGAATTCTGCTCCCTGAGCGTTTCGCGCTTCGACCAAGCCATCCGTATACAAGAGCAGCAAATCTCCGGAACCAATGGGTAGAGTCTCGGACTTGAATCCCGCGTCATGGGTAAGTCCGATAGCAGGCCCGGTAGGCATGAGCCAGCGAATCGATCCCGAAGCAGCCTCCCACAGGATCGGTGGATGATGGCCGGCATTGCAATATTGCAGAATTCCTGCCTCCGCATCAATCTTCGCCAAAAAGATGGAGATAAAACTGATCAGCTTCAGGTTGTTGCGAAAGAGTTCATTTAGGCGAACAGCGAGCTTACTAGGCTCATCATGCTCCGGACCAAGAAGCCGCAGCGAGGCTTGCAGATTGGACATTAGCATACTTGCCGGAAGGCCTTTTCCCATCACATCGGCAATAGCCAGTCCCTGTGTTCCGCCAGGGCAGGAGAAAAAATCGTAGTAATCGCCGCCCACTATGCGCGCAGGTTCTACATGCACTTCGATTTCAATATCGGGTGATTCGGGGATACAGCATGGCAACAACTGTCGCTGAACTTTGGCTGCCAACTCGAGGTCGCGCTCAAGTGCTCGAATCTGGCCTTCGGAGTAGTGGGCAAGGCAGACTGTAGTTGTGTAATCCAATTCCAGGCGCTCCGACTCAACTTTGTCGTCACATTCCTTGCAGTCTCCGAATGTACCATCATCAATGCGCTCAAGAATATCCTTGAGCTCTGAAATAACCTGCAAAACCTCCTTTGTTGTCGCGCCACCCAGACGGACGTCTTGAGAACGGGAATCCCCATTAAGCCATTCCAAAAGCGTATCCCGGTGCAGCGTCAGGGCACGATGAAATCTGTCCTCAGTTCTATCAGTCATATTAGTCCTACGATCTTGATTATTATGATAATACGCCTAAATTATAGATCGAATTTACGATCAATCCCAGAAAAAGTTCGAGGAACAATTAGCAACAATTTACTTGAATAATTCATAAACCGCGAAGACGCAAAGGGCGCAAAGCATCAAAACAATACTTTATGGTCAATGGATATTGAGTCAGAGTCCTTTTCAACAAAATTGGCTTAAGTTCTTTTCTCTTGGCGATCTTGGCGCCTTGGCGGTGAGATTTTGTGAATAATTCAGGTTAACCACTCGACATGGAGAAAAGTCAAGTGAATTTTTTGAAGTAACGATGCCGGATTTCTGTGAGCGCATCGATCCGATGGAAGAAATCATCTAGCCGGTACCGCCCGGTCACGGTAGAAATCGAAAGTTGGCTTTCGGTGATATTTCGCAATCTCTCATTTTCTCTCTTCCGAGACTTTTTTCAAAAAAACATTTTGAAATGACTCTTTTTCTCTATACATTAGCATTCCGAAATAAACGGACTGCAAATAGGACATAATTGAGGAGGAGGAGAAATGAGAAAATCCCTGCTTGCATGTGCGTTGGCATTAATCTCCGTCATCACAATTGAGAGCAGTGCCGACGCCCAATTAAGGACGCCGGTCTTGAGTCCAAGATCGACGCTGACGCAGGTCGTAGGTGTAACGGACGTGACCATCGATCACTCTCGCCCAAGCATGAGGGGCCGCAAGATCATGGGAGGCCTAGTGCCCTACGATGAGGTCTGGCGCACCGGTGCGAATGCACCTACCACAATATCCTTTACTGAGGATGCGATACTTGAAGGCAATAAGGCCCGCGCCGGCAAATATGCGCTTACGACGATACCCCGAAAGGATCAGTGGACGATCATTCTCATCAAAGACCGGGAAGCCGAAGCCAACTATCCTGAAGTGGAAGACACTCTTCGCTTTATGGTCAAACCCATGAAGAGCCAAGAGACAATTCAGTCATTCACGATTGACATTACCGATCTGAAGCAGAATTCAGCCAACGTGCAGCTGGCCTGGGAAAACACAGTCGTAAGATTCAAGATGGAGTTCGATGCTGATACCAAGATCATGAGCGAAATTGACAAGGCCATGGCGGATATGCGGCAAAGAAATGCCAATGTATACTCCCAGGCAGCAACTTACTATTTTGAAAACGGGAAAGATATGCAGAAAGCACTGCAATGGGTAAACAAGTCCATCGAATTAAACGAAGGCCCATTCTTTATTCTGCGCCTAAAATCTCGCATTCAGGCTGAATTGAAGGATTATGAGTCAGCCATAGAAACGGCTGAACTGTCAAAAGCGAAAGCTCAAGAGGCCGGCAATCAGCAATTTGTGAGATTTAACGAAGATGCCATTGCCGAATGGAAGAAGAAGATGGAGTAGGTTAAGACAAACCTAATTGGTAAGATTGCTGAGATGGATCCTTATCTGCCTTTTGGTTCCATAAGTCAAATTCTTCTTGGAATGGACAATCAGAGAACGCACAGGGCACCGGATATAAATTGGATTAAGACTGAGAGTATTTCGTTTTCTTTCATAATCTGAAACAACAAACCTTAAGCCGAAAAAAAAATACGGGCATCCTGAGTGTTTCGTCTGGCTCACCACGTGGTAGCCGCCTTTAGGCGGCATATCGGCCCACACGTATTATGCGTGAGGAATTCATTTCTCCACCATAAACAAAAAAAGCGAGCATCCTGAGCGGTTCGTCCCGGCTCACCACGGGGTAGCCGCCTTTAGGCGGCGTATCGAAGGGTGCACGCCGACTGATCACG
>JAUXJX010000189.1 GCA_030624545.1 Bacteroidota bacterium
CTTGTCGCATTTTCTCACAGAAGGCTTCGCCGTATTCAAAAGTCTCTACGGTTCGATTGAGATAGCGATACGCATAACGATCGCCGGAAATCAAACCACCAATACGGGGCAAAACGTAACGGAAATAAAGAAGGTATATATTCCTGAACGCCCTATTCTCCGGCAGTGAAAACTCCAAAATAACCAGGCGACCACCGAACTTCAACACACGATGTAACTCCGAGAGACAGCCATCACAATCTTCGACATTGCGAATGCCAAAGGCCAGCATGGCAGCATCCAGCGAATTTGAGGCAAGAGGCAAATCCATGCCGTCTCCGCCGATCAGCTTAAGTTTCGATTCGAGTCCGCGGGCCTGGACTTTCTCCTGTCCGATCTCAAGCATTTTTTCGGCCGGATCGATCCCCAAAGCAATGCTGACATTTCGATTGTACTTTAAGGAGGCGATCGCGAGATCGGCAGTACCGCAGGCCAGGTCGAGAACGATCTGGTTTGGGTATTCCTTTAGTTTCAGGACCGCCTTTTTGCGCCAGCGAATGTCTTGTCCGGCAGAAAGAAGATGATTCAGAAGATCATAGCGTGCCGAAATCCGGTTGAATATCTTGTAAGATTCGATGCGCGAAGGTGCATCAACGGGCGGCTCGGCTGTGAGAATTTCCTCAGGCATGGTCACAAATCGTTAGGACTGGATTAGTTATCGGGTTCATAAAGTAAGCTCAGGGGTTGTGAAAAGCAAGAGATTTGCTGGTGAGGTGGGAAAGAATACCTTTTTTTCCCATCGACCCTCACTTTTGTCTGAGGAGGCAGTCATCAGGAGCTTACTCATAGCTAGTGCATCAACAGTATCAATGTTTATGGAGTGCGTCAACCACGTTTACTCATGCGGCATCACTGATGCCGCACTCCATATCCCTCATCAAAACTCATTTCTCCGAAAATCTTTCCAGAAAATTCCGAAAGTCTTCCCCAACCCAGAGATCGGCGAAGGTTTCGGTTTCAACAGTCCGGGCGTGGTCAAAATCCCGGCTGTCCAAAGCACGGGCTAATCTGAGAAAAGCCGAAACGGCGGCTGGAGAGCTTTGCCGGATCTTGGCGGCGAATTCGAGACAGGTATCCATCAGTTTATCCGGAGGTACAACCCGATCCACCAGACTAATACGTAAGGCTTCCGGAGCATCGATAGATTCGGAAGTAAGCAGCAGCCTGAGAGCCTGGGATCGTCCCAACTGTCGGAAAAGACGTACGCCGCCGCCCCAGCCGGTGATGATGCCATTTTGAGCTTGCCGGTATGAAAAGGAAGCATGCTCGGACGCAATGCGAAAATGGCAGGCTGTCAGGATCTCGCACCCGCCTCCCAAAGCCTGGCCGTTGACCGCAGCGATCGAAACCTTGTCGCCATTCCAGATTCGATCGAAAATTGCCTGCATTCTCATCGACAAATGCAGACCTTCTTCCCGGGTCTTGAGACTGGCAAAATAGTCCAAATCCCCACCCGCACAGAAGGATTGATTGCCTGTGCCCGTCAGAATCAAAGTTCGAATGCCGGAATCTTCTTCGATTCGATCAAGGATGGACTCCAGTTGACCCATCACAGCTTTGTCCACGGAATTGTGGACTTCGGGACGGTTCAACCGGACGATGGCGGTTTGATCCCTAACGGTAAATTCTATCACGTCTTTTTGTTCTGTCATATGAAACTTGACCGGGCTCTGACCGAGGTTTTGCCAAACTAGAAATTCCGATCTCCGCCGAGCAAACCGCCGAGCAGGTCTCCGCCGAGTCCGGCCACACCTTTCTTCTCACCACGCTGTTGATAACGCGCGGCCGCGTAGATGCGATCGGCCAGGCGCGAGAAGGGCAGGCGTTGCAAGTAGGCCAATCCCGGGCCGGTCCAATTGGCCAGAAATATTCCTTCTCCGCCGAAGAGTGCATTCTTAAATCCGCCCACGAACTGGATATCATAGTTGACCGAGGGAGCGAAAGCGACCAGGCAGCCCGTGTCTACGCGGAGGGTCTCGCCCGCGGCCAATTCTCTCTTTAGTATGGTGCCGCCTGCATGGATAAACGCCATGCCGTGACCTTCCAGCCGCTGCAGAATGAAACCCTCGCCGCCGAAGAGCCCGGCGCCGATTTTTTTCGTGAAGGCCACCTCGATTTCGATTCCTTTGGCAGCGCATAGGAATGCGTCTTTCTGACATAAGAACTGGCCGCCCAACTTGCCGAGATCCAGAGGGATGATCTTGCCAGGATAAGGCGCTCCGAACGCCACATGCCCTTTTCCGCTTCCGTTGTGCAGGAATGTCGTGATGAAAAAACTCTCCCCCGTTATCATTCTCTTGAAGCCTCTAAACATGCCGCCGCCGGTGGAGGTTTGCATTTCGATGCCGCTTTCCATGTACATCATGGCGCCCACTTCGGCGCGAACACCTTCGCCGGGATCGAGCTCGACCTCGACAAGCTGCATGTCATCGCCAACGATCTTGTAGTCGATTATGTCTGCCATTTTTCTCTCCTCGCAATATTGATTTAATAGCCACACGGAGACACAGAGAACGCGGAGGTTTTTCTCTGAGAACTCTGCGGCAATAAATGCGCTAATTCATCATATAATCCGCCACCAGCGCTACTCTGCCGCCGCTAGGACTCACGGCAATCCTCGTAATATTCAGCAAGCCGGCATTTGAAAAATCAGCAATTTCGCGCCAATTCTCATCTTTACCGGGCATGAATTGAAAGAGCTTTGGGCCGTCGGCCATTAGAATTGTCCCGCCCGGTGTCCAGGCGTAATCCTCGCGCTTTGGAAGTGCTTTAACAACGAGCATAATCTTGCGACTTTTCAGTTCAATTTGCTTGATCAGCCATTCTTCTTCCGACATTTTGTGAACAAAGCTGATCGCATCCATTTTGGGGATTTTGTGAAGAGAACGGCCAACCCCTCCCAGTATCCTCTCAGCCTTGCCGGTCCGGCTGTCTGCAATCTGCAATGTCGGTGGATCTCCGAGGACGAATAGCGCCACCGTATTCTCATTTCCCCAGGCATGGTAGCCAACCGGTTTGACATGCTCCAAGACAATTACCGGCTTACCCCCGCCTATAGGAAACTTCCATAAACGCTGCATAGTGTCCAATTCCACACGCACGGTGGAGAAGAATTTGCCGTCCGGCATTATGGTCGGAGAATATTCACTCTCGCGGGTTTCCGTTACACGGGTAATAACTTTCCGATTGAAATCATAACGAAAAATATCTGTCTGACTATCTTCCTGAAGCGACGTGTAGAGCAAACCGGTTCCGTCCGGAAGAAAATAGGGTTGGTTGTCGTAACCGGGGCGGTTGGTGATATTGGTTGGTGTCGAAACACTCAGCGTGCCTTCGTCCATCGAAATACTCGCAACGTAAATATCCGTTCCCGGAGGGGCCGTTTGAGAATAGACGCATAGCGGCAAGAAATTCGCCAAAATCACGATCATTCCCATCATTCTCTTGAGACTATCCATGGTTGAGTCTCCTCTTCTCCGGCCTCCGGTCTCCGTCTTAGTCAGCTACCATATCCTGGTATTCCTCATGCCTTTCTATATATTTCTTCACGTACCAGCACGTTGGTATGACACGAAAATTATTCTCTTTGGCATATTCCAGCCCATGCTTGACAATTTTCGCCGCAATCCCGCCGCCCCGTAGGCTTTCGGGCACGTAGACGCTCAGGAAATTGAGTGTGCTTTCATCTTCCTTGCGATAACTCAAGATGGCTTCTTGTCCGTCCACAATCGCAGAGAATCTCCCCTTTTCGATAAGATGATTGATTTCGAAATCCACAGGATCCTCAGGAGTTAAGTGAGTGTTTTGGATGATTGGGCATGTCGTAATATATACTTAATCTTCGACTTCCGCAAACGCAGAAATCTGATGCGGCAAAAGAGAGTGTGGCTCATTGGAGTGTGAGAATTATTAAAATGTCTTGATTTTACGGTGCCTCGACATGCCGAAAAAGGAAGGTGAGGAGAAGGAGAAATGATCTTTTAACCACGGATGTCACGGATTAACACGGATTTTTCTCCGTGGCCATCCGCGCAATCCGTGGTTAGTTCTTTCATGAGCGACTACAAAGAAATCGACGGGGTAATGATGGCTCATGCGATTGAAACAAGCACAGGCGGCTCCCCCATCGCACAAATCGTGATTAATAAAGTTGAAACAAACGTGGAGATTGAGGACAGTTTGTTCAAGATGCCGAAAAAGGAAGGTGGACCGAAGGAGAAATGATCTTCTAACCACGGATGTCACGGATTAGCACAGATTTTTTTTCTGTGGCCATCCGTGCAATCCGTGGTTAGTTCTTTTTATAGTCAGATTCCTTAGCCTTAGCCTCAGCCTTCGCCAAAGCCTCAGCCTTATCCTCAATTATAATTCGGCAGGAACGAATACTCCTTCGCATAATACAACATCTGCTCGGTGAAGTCGTCCGGGTATTCGATCTTCACATCCATGATTTTTCCGTCTTCCATCACCGGCGTTAATACCGGGTTGATGAAACCGGAGTAGGGGGCTATGTTGAGCTTGCCGAAGCGCTCCAGAACCTCTTCATGCAATTCGGGATCGATCTTCACGCCGTAGTTTTCGACAAGATTTTTGCCGGCTTCGTAATCACCTTGAGACTTGATGCGCTGAACTTCCCGAAATAGCTGCCCGAACAGCTCGCGCAGTTTCATGTAGTCATTGATGACGAAGTAGGTTTTGCCATCTTTGACTTTTTTCTCGATCACATTGTCGGCCATACCCTTCTCATAGGCCCATTTTGCGATCATCTGCCGGTTACGCATGTGAGATTCTTCGATATTATTACCCAGCTTAATGCGCCGCAGTTGCGTCATCAAACCATTGCGAATGTAACCATTATATTCCGCTTTACCCACATCCAGGGACGGCATTACGCCAATGTCGACCAATTTTTGATCCATGATGTAATAAAGCTCCACTAGGTCTGCCCGTCCTTCTTCCAGGGCCGAAGCGTAGCTTTTCAGGGTTTCCTTCGGTGTTCCAACACCAGGCTCGAGCTGCCCGGA
>JAUXJX010000247.1 GCA_030624545.1 Bacteroidota bacterium
ATCCGCCTGCGGCGGACAGGAAACACGGAGCAATTCTCTGGGCACTCAAAAAGATTTTCCTTTAAGGTTGTTTAACTCATTGATTCTAAAAAATATCCTTGTGAACTCTGAGGTCAATTTCTTGACAAGACCATCAAATTACTATAGGAGAAGAGAATGAGAAAATTAATATATTCGTTGATTGCTGCGGCACTTGCGATCACGTTGATGATTCCTTCACAATCCTACGGGCAGGTGTCCATCGGCAAGGGCCTGAAGGTCGGTCTTAACAGCGCCAACATAACCGGCGACGACGTGTCTGATTCTAAAGCTCGAAGCGGTTTCTTGGCCGGTGTCTTTTTGAAATTAGGTGTTGGTTCGTTAATCATACAACCGGAATTGCTCTACACGGTCAAAGGCGCGAAAGTAGAGGATGATCCGGATATAGATGAGTTGAAGCTAACCTACCTGGAAATCCCCGTTTTGGTTAAAATTAACCTGGGCAGCGCCCCCAAGGTGAAACCCAATATTTTCGCTGGGCCCGCATTTGGCATTTTACTTAGCAGCAAGATAAAGGGACCTGGCGGAGAAGTTGATTTCAAAGACTCCACCAAAAGTTCCGACCTCGGCGTGGTTGTGGGCGCCTGCATCGATATTGGGCTGGTCATGACCGGAATCACTTTTGACATCCGCTATACATTTAGCTTGTCTTCAATTGATGACAGCGGGGAAGATGGTGATGTGAAAAATAGCGTGCTATCTGCGACGGCGGGGATTTCGTTTTAGCGAACGGATCTTTACGAGAAACCATAATTCGACATTTAGGCCCCGCCGCGTGTGGGGCCTTTTTGTTGCCCTCACCCTGTCACTTCGTGACATGGGGCTGTCCAAAAAGTGTTGTGTCATTGCGATCCCGGCTGGCCGGGAGAAGCAATCTCCTACATTTGTGCTCAATTGTTGGGGATTACTTCGTCACTGCGTTCCTCGTAATGACACACTGATGTCTTTTTGGACAGCCCCAGCAGAGGACGAGGGTATCAGCCTAAAGTCTAGAAACCGACTTTCTTTAAGAAAGTCGGTTTCTCTGTCTTCAATGGCTTTAATCCCCGGGAACGATTTCCGTTTGAAAACCATTCAATTTCTGTATAACATTATTTTTGCAAATAGTTACTTAAGTAGATTTGGACGGGGCTATGCTCAGACTATTACAGGCTGCATTTGTCTCCTTGTGCTTTTTGCCCTCCGCGCGGGCTCTGCAGGAACAGCCTATGATTCCACTCGATTTTGTAAAGGCCATCGGTGCGGAAGGAGACAGCCTGGGTCAATTTCACAATCCAACCTCGTTGACGGTCGATCCAAGCGGCAACCTGTATGTGGCCGACACGGGAAACAACAGGATACAGAAGTTCAATTCAGAAGGAGTATTCCAACGATACATTGGCGGCATTGGCAGCGGCGCCGAGCAGTTCGACAGCCCCATGGATGTGAATGCCTGGGATGGGTTGAATGTGCACGTGGCGGATTTCAACAACCACCGAATTCATCGCTTGGACAATAAATTAAACGCTATTTCGATCTTCTCGGGGAATTCCGAGCAAAATTTCAACCTTCAATTCTCGTTCCCACAAAGCGTTACGGTGACTGCGGAGGGGGATCTATTTGTTCTAGAGGGCGAAAACAACAGCGTTCTCAAGCTCAATCCCTTTTTCACGCTCGTCGCGCAATTCGGCTCTATCGAGACCGGCGAGGGCTACCTCGGGTCGCCGGCCCA
This sequence comes from Bacteroidota bacterium, assembly GCA_030624545.1. Taxonomy (GTDB): domain Bacteria; phylum Zhuqueibacterota; class JdFR-76; order JdFR-76; family DREG01; genus JAUXJX01. Next base: position 1,751 of record JAUXJX010000247.1, read on the forward strand.
AATCGAGATTTTCGGCCGCGACTTGCTGGCTGTCAGCGATGTTCAGGCCGGCCACCTGGCGATCTTTGACTATTTCGGCAATTTTGTCCGCTTCCTGGGGGATGATAAGTTGAGCCGTCCCACCGGATTATTCTTCTGGAGTGATAGGAATTTGCTTCTCGTATCTGATCCCGGCAGCGGCGAAATTCATGCTTTTACGGAATTTGGCTGGTCTTCGGAACTGCGCATTCTTAGCAAGACCGAGGAATCTGCGTGGAAATCGCCGGCAGATCTGGCAGTTTTCAAGGATCGCCTTTACGTGCTGGATCAGGAGCAAAGCACGATTCTGGTCTACAAGATTCTGGCCGCTCCCGAATGAAGTGCAAGCAGTACATTCTTCTCGCAACCGCACTTCTTCTGGCCACAGAAGAGGCAAAGGCCCAGAGCCAGGCGCCTTCACCCTTCCCTCTCATCCATGAAGTATTGTCCATCGTCCCAAATGATTCCTTGCTGAAATTGGGTCACCTTTTTGTTGTTCCTGGCTCCGATACGCTGAGATTCGGCGGACGGACGCTCGAGCGAGACAGGGCGTATGAAATCGATTACCGTATGGGTGTCATTCGACCGCTGGCAGATTTTCCGGACACCGATTCGATTCATGCCGCTTATCGAACCCTTCCTGTCACACTGAAGCCAAGCTATCATTTTATCGATTTCGTGCCATGGAAACCGGTTGAGCCGTCTCCGCAAGATTCGGCCACTGACGGAGCCGCCTCCGGAAGATCTGGTCCAACGGATCTGTTCGGAGAAAGCGACCTGCGCAGAAGCGGAAGCATAACCAGGGGCGTATCCGTCGGCAGCGGCCAGGGCCTGCGACTGGACTCCGGTCTTCGGCTGCAGTTAGAGGGGAAAATTACCTCAGACGTGGAAGTCGTCGCTGCTTTGTCCGATCAGAATATTCCGATTCAACCCGAGGGAAACACCCAGACGCTGCAGGAGATAGACAAAGTCTATATCCAGGTTCGCGGCCCCGCAGTGCAGGCGCAATTAGGGGATTTTCATCTGAATTATGCAGGCGGCAGATTCGGTAACTACCAGCGAAAGCTTCAGGGTGCCATGCTGCAGCTCTCACGAGGCTCTATGATGGGAACGGTATCCGGTGCGGTTTCAAAAGGTAAATTTACGACGATGAGATTTCAGGGCCAGGAAGGTCTGCAGGGACCTTATCAACTACGCGGCCAGAAAGGCGAGTCGGAAATCATCGTCCTGGCCGGAACTGAGCGGGTATGGGTGGATGGCGATCCAATGGTGCGCGGGGAGGAAAACGACTATGTCATTGAGTATGGCAGCGGCCAGCTCACCTTTACCCGGAAAAGGCTGATTACCGGGGACTCCCGGATAGAAGTCGATTTCGAATTCTCGGATTTGCAGTTTCAGCGAAATCTCTACAGCGCCAAATTCGCAGGCTCCGGGTTTTCGGACCGGCTGAGCTTCAACGCCACATTCGTCCGTGAAGCCGACGATCGCAACAATCTTCTTGAAGCAGCCATCAACGAAAGTGAACGAGCCCTTCTGGCTGAATTGGGCGATCAGGTGGATAGCGCTTTCGTCGAAAGCGGCCGATTTGTCGGGCCCGGTAAAGGAGATTACGTGCTCGTCGATTCACTCGGCCAATCCACCTTCAAATTCGTTGGCTCCGGAAATGGGGATTACCAGGTTGCCTTTGCATTTGTCGGCGCCGGTGCAGGTGACTACTCATATTCCGGCCAGGCGCGCTTTAGCTTCGTCGGTTCCGGAAAGGGGAATTATACCACGAAGCGCTTATTGCCGGTGCCCCAGGGTCAGAATTTCACTAGCTTTCTTCTAAATTTTGAACCCTCCAGCGCGATTGGGTTATCCGGAGAATTCGCCTTGAGCCAAACGGATCGCAATCTCTGGTCTTCTCTTGATGATGGTGATAATCTCGGCGGCGCCCTGCAGTTGCAAGCCCGATTCAAACCGATATCAATTCGTCTCGGGGAAATGCAGCTGGGTGAAGTCCAAGTGCAAGGATTGCTGCGGGAAAAGGGGAACCGCTTCTTTGAGATCAGCCGCGACCAGGAGGTCGAATACAACCGCAAATGGGATTTGCCCGGAATAGTGGAAGAGCGTGGTGAAAGTGTGAAAGAATTCGGCTTTACCTATCGGCCTTTTCAGGGCGGGCAAGTCCTCGTGGACGGAGGCGATTTCCGGCAGGGGGAAGGCTTCCAGTCAAATCGTTGGCTTGGTGAATTGATGTTGCGCAGACCCAAATTCCCGGACATTCGATATCGCGAAGAACAAATTGAACGATCTGATGGCAAGACGGAAGTCAATGGGGACTGGGTGCGGAGGCTCGGCCAGGCCAGGTACCAAATATGGCGATTCCGTCCCCATTTTCGCTATGAAGGAGAAAACAAGAAGGATCGCGCCTTTTCGGACTCTCTTCGCACGGGATTTACATTCGACGACATAACCGCAGGATTGGCCTTTCAGGTTGCGAAGCCGCTTGAAATCAGCTTTGCCCAAACGGTGCGGGAAGATCAGAGGGTAACGGATGGAACAATGCGGGACTATTCGCGCGCTGTTTCGAGGACATTCAGGGCATCGCTGTCTCGCTGGCGTAATCTGCAGATGAGCTTCGAAGTCACCAATCGAACCAGGGAGTTCGAGCAGGAGGATCTGCCCGAAAAACGAACGCGGCTCGCGGATATCTTCCTCA
>JAUXJX010000374.1 GCA_030624545.1 Bacteroidota bacterium
CTTGCCAGGGACGCAAAATATTTTTTCATATCGCCTTCCGGCGACGAAACAACGACGGTTCCTACGCCTTGGATGAGATCGCCGACTAAGAACCATTCCATTGAACGGGGCGCCAAGGCCAATTGCCCTTCGTCGTGCCCCGGAATCGCGTAGATCTTCACATCGTTGCCGAGCCATTGCGTCAAAATATCGCCTTCCTTGGCAAAATGCAGTTCAATATCTTTGAAGTAGTCGTCTCCCCATATGCTCCGAATCCGATCGTGAGAATCTTGACTGAGCAGAATAGGGACGTTAAGCGCTCTTGCCATCTCGTTGGCAAACTCATGATGATCGGGATGATGATGGGTTAAGAAGACGCCGCTAATTTGAAACCGCGAAACGCCATCGCGCAATTTTTGGAATTCTTCCAGAGATTTGGGAGACGGATCAATTAGAAATTGAGGGGATCCCTCGTCTCCAATCACAAACGCATTGGTCATATTGGCGGGAGGAAGCGCTCGAGAATATACGGGGATTTGTCGGACGCCTCGAAGGAGCTCGAAGCAAAACGCGTTTTCTTTTAGATGGCGCTCGGGAGGGAAGCGGTCGATTTGCTCTGTATTCCAATTGTTGGCAAAGGCTTCAAATATCCAGATGGTCGGTGGAACCGCTAATATCTTTCCTTGATTATATTGCGCTAAGAGCGTATCGCACGATTCCCATTTGGAAAATTCCGCTTCGCCAGGATTGACTTGAAAGTCGATAGGTGTTTTGCATACGATCTTATAAAAACGCGTTTTGAAACGGATTGGAGCCATCTCGGGCGTAGTTACAGTCCCTAGCTCCGAAACAGAAAGCGCCTGCCCGTTTGTAATGGCGGCATTCAAATCAAAATTCAATTCTTCTAGGAGTTCTCGGCATAACGCTCTCATGAATCGAGCGTTGTGATCTCTTAAGTATTGCGTTTGATAAGGTTCCTCCGTTTCGGAGCGTTCGACCTTACCGCCGGGGAAAGCGCAATATCCCGGGGAGGCGGCTAAATAACTCTGCCTTTGGACGACAAAGAGCGAACCGTCGTATACAAATACGGCGGAGACGGCGTCGAGAATCTTGGATTTCTCCATAAAGCGCGTCCAGGAGATATTGTGTTTTGTTCCGTGCGTGTCGAAGGCCGAGAGAGCATTTATAAAATTACGCCACTCTCAATAATACGCAAAGTGCGGGAGCCAGCGATGAATCCGGAGACAACGTTCAGCCAGCCGAAAAGCCGTTCCGGTTCGTTCGTGCCGGAAATAGTCGACAATATGGCGGCAATCATCAGGATCAGTCAGTCCGTCGGATACATAGCATCGATCTCCTTTTGAAATTTGTCATGGATTATATTCTTCTTCAGCTTCATGGTAGGAGTAGCCATGCCGTTCTCAATGGTAAATTCCGGAACGATCGTTATCTTCTTGACTGTTTCAAAAGAAGCAAGGGTCTTATTCTTGAGCGCCACCGCCCCTTCGACCAACTGGATAATGTTCCTGTTCTTCATCAAATCATCCAGGCTTTTATATGAGATACCGTGTTCTTCCGCATATGCTTGAACGGTTTCTGGGTTTATGGTCACCAGCGCGCTCAGGAATTTTTGCTTATCACCGATCACACAAACCTGGTTGATGTATTTGGAAGTGGCGATGACACTCTCAATCAGCGCAGGTGCAATGTTCTTACCGCCTGCCGTAATGATGAGGTCTTTTTTCCGGCCGGTAATCCGCAGGAAACCTTCTGCATCAATCTCTCCCAGATCGCCGGTGTGCAGCCAGCCATCCGAAGTGATGTTCTTAGCGGTTTCTTCGGGCATCTTGTAGTACTCTTTCATGACATTGCGACCCCGGATCATGATCTCACCGTCCCCGGCAATTTTTTGTTCAATACCCGGACCGGGCTTTCCAACCCAGCCAAACCGATAGTGATCCTCCCGATTGACATTGCTAAAAGATGTGTTTTCAGTCATGCCGAGGCCTTCCACAACCAGAATGTCGGCAGCATGAAAAAACCTGGCGATTTCGGGATTTAAGGGAGCTGCACCGCTAACACACCACCGGACCCGGCCGCCGAGAGCCTCCCGGATCCTGCTGAAAACTAGCTTTTGGGCCAGTTTGTATTTCATGCCGGTCATCCAGGGAATCGGCTGCTTTTCTAACTTGCAGTCGCTCACCGCATAACCCACATCACATGCCCAGCGGAAAAGTTTCAGGACCAGACCACCTTTGGCTTCGGCACGGCTAACGACTTTTGCATACACCTTTTCATATATCCGAGGCACACTGGAAAACCAGTCAGGCCGAGCAGCTTTTATATCATCAATGATTGTATCCATACTCCGGGCAAAGGTGAGCGGCACTCCGGCCAGCATCGAGTGATGAACGATTATCCTGGCATACACATGGGCCAAGGGCAGAAAAAGAAAGGTTTCATCACCATCGTTTATGCTGGCATGCTGTAGGACTGATTGGACGGTAAAGATGAAATTATCATGAGTCAGCACCGCGCCTTTGGGAACCCCCGTAGTGCCAGATGTATAGACGATACCCGCCGTGTCCGCGGGTGTTATTTCATCAATCCTTTTTTGAAATTCCTCGTTAGATATGTCTTTACCCAGGCCAAGAAACGTATCAAACCCGATTACCCAGTCATCATCGATCGGTCGTTCCCTCTTGAAAAGCACTACTTTACGGATATTTGGAATGGTTTCCCGAATTTCCATCAGCTTGTAGAGCTGTTCTTCATCTTCAGCGAAAATGATCACTGCATCGGAGTGATCGATGATATATCTGCAATCGTTGGGAAGATTCGACTGATAGATGCCTACCGTAGCAGCACCGGCCGAAGTGACTCCGAAATCCGCCAGAACCCACTCGTAACAGGTATAGGAAATTATATTAACCTTATCCCCTTTTTCTATTCCCAAAGCCATCAGGCTTTTGGCCACCTGCCTGACCTGATCATAAAACTGCACCCAGGTCACCGAATCGGTCTGCCCGACTTCGGGAAACCATTTGTAGGCTGTTCTATCGGGATACCGTTCCACGGTTTCCTTTAACATCTGATGAATGCTTTGATAATCTTTCAATGGCATAGCCCCCTCTCTAATACTGGTGGATCTATTAGAACTTTTTCAATCAGTATTTGGAGACGAACAAAATGAGACCGCCTATGCAATGAATGTTCCAGGATTTTGAGAGGCAAATTCTAGGCTCTGGAATCCTGTTGCAGAATGGCTTGTTGTCTACACACATTTCTACTGCAGATACCTGTGCTGTGACAATTCATTTGTCCCTTCCTCAACGACTAAATTACGATTTCGCCACCTACATGCCAACTCTCTTGGACAATCAGAAGGCCTCAGAAATGGGACGTTTCGTCGAAGTCGGAAGCGACAAGGCCTTGGAACTCGCTCAGCAGATCGTGCATTGACCGCGATCTTCTCCTGAGCGTTCGCCTTGGATTTCGGCAGCATCGAGATGCGACACGCAGCCCC
>JAUXJX010000107.1 GCA_030624545.1 Bacteroidota bacterium
TCTTCTTCCAACCCAAAATGCGCAGAGGGGAAATGCAGCCAAATAGCCAAAAGTCGGGCCCACAACTACGCCGGGACCGGATGCGCCCGCAAAGACTGGAAGCCCCATGAGCCCAAGCGTCAAGTAGATCAACATACTTACTGTTCCCCATAATGGACCCAGAATACTTCCTGACAGTAGTACGAATAGTGTCTGCAAGGTAAAGGGAATGGGAACCATAGGAATTCTAATTTGCGCACCAATTGCCGTAAGAGTCGCAATTAAGCTAGCCAGAACGAGAGATTTTAACCGCGCATCCATATTCACCTGTTGAACAAAAGACTTTCAAACTTAGGCGCTGATTGTGTTGATAATCTTATTGAAAATTACAACATTATAGTCAAATCCGACTATAAATTCAATCGCATTTTCAGACATTGAGGGGCTTCACTGACACGATGATTCTTAGGAACCCCAAAATAGCCTTTTCAAAAAGGCGTTTAATGGTTTTCGTTTGCATTGTCTCATGCTTCACCGGGCTATCATGGCAATACGGGACGGGCTCCGAAAAAAGAACGATCTCTCTCCCTAAGAATCCAAGAACCCGCGGGCTGTCAGGATTGCATCCCCACTATCGTGGCTTGCGGCCCGTCATAGGGCTTGTCCTTAGCGGCGGCGGCGCGAGAGGGATTGCTCACATCGGGGTATTGAGCGTCCTGGAGGATAACAACATCCCAATCGATTGCATCGCCGGAACAAGCATGGGCGGCATCGTTGGAGGACTTTATGCCTCCGGATATTCTGCCAGAGAAATCAAACAATTGTTGAGTGGTGTCCTCTGGCAAGAATTGGTGGAGGACAAACCCCAAAGGACCAGTCTTCTTCTCTCGCAAAAGCAGGTTCGCAATCGGCAATTTATTCAATTTCGGCTTCGGGGGCTAAAGCTACATATACCCCCGGCAATTTCACCGGGTCAAAAATTATACAACGAGTTGTCGCGGTTTATTTTGCAAGCGCCGTACCATGCTAAGAGAGGGTATGATGATCTGAAGATTCCTTTTCGCTCGGTTGCCACCGATCTGGTTTCAGGGAGAAAGATCGTTTTTGAAACGGGAGATCTTGCCCAAATTATGCTGGCCAGTTCGGCGATTCCTTTGCTTTTCGCCCCCGTTTCAATCGACTCCCTGCTTTTGATAGATGGGGGTGTTCTAGAAAATATTCCAGTAGAAGAGGTTAAGAGTTTTGATCCGGATCTGATTATCGCGGTGGATACAACCTCGCCCCTGAGACCGGCGGAGAAAATTTTGCTTCCCTGGCAGCTGGCCGACCAGGTAACAACGATTATGCAAGTGTATCAGAGAGAGCAATCCCGTCAACAAGCAGACATACTAATCACGCCGAAACTCAACAGCCGAACAAATACGGATTTTGATAGCTTGGAAAAGGCCTACCTGGCTGGTATTTATGCCTCCGAGAGCGTATTACCGCAGATAAGGTCCGCAATGAACCGGTTTCGATTGCCACTCAGCAATCTCACCGCCGAAGGTTTTCGCGTAGCAGATGTTCGGGTTGTCGGCGGCTCGTTGGGGGAATTGAACGGACTTACCCCCCGCAAGGGAATGTTCCTCACCGAAATAGAAACATATGAATTTCTCGGGTCGCTTTATGACTCGGGGATGATCGACACGTTGTCTGCATCGATACAAGAAAGAAACGAAAACGACGAGAGCACGGTCAACTTTTACTTGAAGCTTTATCCCGTATTGAAAAGCATCAACTTCCACCACAATAATCAAATTTCCGACAGCCTTCTTATGGCTGCCCTGGAAAACTCTGTGGGCCATCGCTTCAATGTCCATTTATGGCAAAAGGACCGGGAACGAATACTAAAATTGTATAGACAAAAAGGTTTTTCCCTTGCGAGGATTGTCACAGAAAAACTTGACTCGCATTCGGGAGCATTGGAAATCTTCATCGACGAGGGTAAGATCGAAGCGGTGAATTTAGCAGGAAACAAACGGACACGTTCGTCTGTGGTCTTCCGTGAATATCCATTAAAGCCCGGTGATTTTTTTCGCGACTTCCTTTCAGAGCAAGGTGCCACTCATATTTATAGTACCGGTCTTTTTGATCGAGTTCAGCAAGAGTATGTCTGGAAAAATGAAAAGCTTCACGTGAATCTTCGCGTTTGGGAAAAACCTTTTTCTCAGGTCAGCTTGAGCTATAACATGAGTCGGGAAGATCAATTTCAATCTTTCTTGCAATGGGCTGAAGAAAATCCGTTAGGATTCGGAAACCGATTTTCCATCACGGGGATTGCCGGCACAAGACGTGTCGCTGCGGAGCTAAGCATTCAATCTGATCGAGTTTTTAATACGTATCTCTCATCGTCGCTCCGTGCATTTTACTGGCAAAGGAAACGTTACGCGTTTGAAAATAATGATATTTCCGGCGAGTACAAAGAGAAAAGAGTTGGCTTTCATTTTTCAATCGGACAGCAGCTTCGGAGAGCCGGCTTGCTCCTCTCGCAGCTTCAAGTTGAGCGTGTTAATATAAGCCCGGTGTTTGGGTCAGGTTTCCCGGATTCCCGGGATAACAAAATCAGCCTGAGGCTTCAATGGATTGTCGACTCACTCGATAAATTGCCCTTCCCGAAGAAGGGGAGATATAACTTGTTCTTTTATGAAGTCAGCCCCGAATTCTTCGGTAACAAAAACTCATATTTTATGCTGTATTCTCGCTTTGAGTCATACTACACTTTCTTTCGAAGATGGACCGTGAGTCCCAAAATTATTTGGGGAACGGCTGAAAATACGACACCTTTTTCTGAATTTTTCATTCTTGGCAGCAATGAGTCGTTTTTCGGCTTTCGTCAAAATGAGATGCGAGGAAGAAGGCTGATTCAGTCAAGCTTCGAGCTGCGCTATTTTATGCCGAGTCGCCTTCCCCTCGACACCTACTTTACCTTGCGATACGATTTAGGCGCTATCTGGAAAGATAGCGCAGACGAATTTGTTTGGGATGAATTCATCCACGGCTTTGGTGGGAAGATTTCGTTTGATTCGATTCTGGGGGATTTTTCTTTCGGATACGGAGAAAATTCAAGCGGTGGAAAAGAAGTTAGGTTTAATCTCGGGTTTGATTTCTAATTTGAATAATTCATAAACCGCGAAGACGCAAAAGGCGCAAAGTATTGAAAACAATACTTTATGGTCAGCGGATATTGAGACAGGATACTATTCAACAAAATTCGTCTTAAGTTCTTTTTTCTTGGCGATCTTTGCGCCTTGGCGGTGAAATTTTGTGAATAATTCAGGCTAAACTACGATCATCGCTTCTAATAATCCCCTTATGTGTCCTCGCCTTCCATAATTCTGGCTACATCGGCCACGCGGTCGCCTTCATTCAGACGGATCAAACGCACACCTTGGGTATTCCTGCCAATGATTGGAATCCCCTTGATGGGCAATCGAATTATTAGCCCTCGAGATGTGATAATCATCAAATCTTCATTGTCGTACACGCACCGAATTGACACAAGCATGCCAATCCTTGCAGTCGTGTTTATGCTAATAACACCTTTTCCACCGCGTCTGGTTATCCGATAGTCCTGAACATTGCTACGTTTCCCATAACCATTTTCAGATACCACAAGAAGTGTTGCACCCCGCAAGACCGTAACCATACCGATGAGCCGGTCCGCTTTTTCAAGTTTTACCCCCTTAACACCAGCGGCGGTTCGTCCCATTTCTCGAACCTGTTTTTCGGGGAATCTGACCGCCTTGCCGCTTCTGGTTCCCAGAATGATCTCCTGGGTTCCATCAGTCATCTTGGTGTCGATTAAACTGTCCCCTTTGGCAATGGATATTGCAGCGATGCCCCCTCGTCGAGGATTGCTGAATGCCATCAAATTTGTCTTTTTTACGATTCCGTTTTTTGTTGCAAAAACCAGGCTATGTTGGTCATCGAATTTTCGCACGGTTATGACAGATCTTACCCGTTCATCTTTGTTAAGCTGCAGCAAGTTTACAATAGCGCGGCCTTTGGTTGCGCGTCCCGACTGTGGAATGTCATATACTTTCAGCCAATAACATCTCCCTTCGCTGGTAATAAAGAGAACATAGTGATGGGTTGAAGCCACAAAGAGCTGCTCAACAAAATCTTCGTCCGAGCTTGTCGCGCCCAAGGAGCACTTTCCTCCCCTGATTTGTCTCCGGTATCCGGTTACCGGATATCGCTTAATAAATCCCTTATGAGAGATGGTAACTACCATATCCTCTTCTGCAATCAGATCCTCTAGGTCGAAATTTTCGACATCATGAAAGATCTCTGTGCGGCGCTCGTCGCCATATTTTTCCTTTAAATCAACCAGCTCATCCTTGATTATTTTCATCCGTAAGTCCTTGCTATCCAAAACGCTTTTCAGATAGGCAATCATTTTTATCGTTTCCAGATATTCATTCTCGATCTTTTTTCGTTCAAGTCCCGTCAATCGTTGCAGGCGCATATCCAGAATTGCCTGGGCCTGAAGATCAGAAAGCTTGAATTGTTTCATCAAGTTTTCTTTGGCTATGGCAGGATTATTTGACTTCCTGATTAGAGAAATGATAGCGTCGATATTGTCAAGCGCAATTTTTAGCCCTTCCAGAATATGGGCCCGCTTTTCTGCTTTATCAAGATCGAATTTCGTGCGCCGCACGACGACTTGCTGGCGAAAATCAATAAAGTGTTGTAATGCCTGTTTGAGGGTGAGAGTTTTGGGCTGACCATTAACCAGGGCAAGCATGTTCACACCAAATGTTGTCTGCATTTGAGTATGCTTGTAGAGCTGATTCAAAACAACCTCTGCCGTTGCATCTCTTTTTAGATCAATGACAACGCGCATTCCATCTCGATCAGACTCGTCCCGGATGTCGCTAACTCCTTCAACTTTCTTCAATTGAACCAAATTGGCTATTTTTTCCTGGAGTTTGGCTTTATTGACAAGATAAGGCAGCTCTGAAATGATAATACTTTCTCTGCCGCTTTTGTTCGTTTCAGTACTTACGCGTGCCCTGAGCACTAGTCGTCCATGGCCCGTCTCATATATGGTATTAAGGTCTTCTGTCCCATACATGATTGCTCCAGTCGGGAAATCCGGTCCATGGATTACAGCCATCAGATCCTGCAATTCCGCAGCCGGTTTGTCGATAAGAATGGTCAATCCGTCAATTATCTCGCAAAGGTTGTGCGGCGGAACATTTGTTGCCATACCCACCGCAATTCCTGCGGCTCCATTTACAAGTAAGTTTGGCAAAACGGAAGGAAGAACGACTGGTTCTTGTAATGTTTCATCAAAATTGGCGGTGAATTCTACAGTTTCTCTTTCTAGATCTCTCAGAATTTCCAATGCAATTGGAGCTAACCTGGCCTCGGTATACCGCATGGCCGCGGGTGAGTCGCCGTCAACCGATCCAAAGTTCCCCTGTCCATCGACGAGCGGATATCGAAGAGAAAAGGGCTGTACCATGCGAACCATCGTGTCATAAACGGCAGTGTCTCCATGCGGGTGGTACTTACCCAAGACTTCACCGACAATTCTAGCGCTTTTTTTGTACGGGCGATCCGGATTTAAGCCCAGGTCTCGCATGCCATACAATACGCGACGATGAACAGGTTTCAGTCCATCCCGAACATCTGGCAATGCGCGAGCCACAATTACCGACATAGAATAGTCCAAATAGGAGTTTTTCATCTCCTCTTCAATAAAAATGGGAATAATTTTGTCTCTGCTTTCGGCCATATTATTTTACTAGACTCCCTTTGGTTTTTGGACTAAACATCTAGGTTTTGTACATATCGGGCGTTCTTTTCTATGAATTCTCTCCGTGGTTCAACTTTGTCGCCCATCAATGTATTGAAGATATGGTTGGCCTCGAATGCTTCTTCGATGGTCACCTGTAAAACTGTTCGGTTGTCGGGATCCATTGTTGTATGCCACAATTGGTCCGGATTCATTTCACCAAGGCCTTTATATCGTTGAATTGTCCCCGCTTTTTTCATTCTTTTTTGAATCTCGACACGCTCGTCGTCGTCATATGCATAGAATTCCTCTTTGCCATTCGTAATCCGATACAAAGGAGGTTGGGCTATGTAGATTCTCCCCAACTCAATTAGCTCCTTCATGTAGCGGAAAAAGAACGTCAAAAGAAGCGTGCGAATGTGGGCACCATCAACGTCAGCATCTGTCATGATGATTACCTTGTGGTAACGGACTTTCTCCGGATCGAACTCGTCCGCACCTATTCCTGTGCCCAGTGCTGTAACAAGCGTGCGAATTTCTTCATTTGCCAAGATCTTGTCGAGTCGTGTTTTTTCCACATTAATAATCTTACCTTTCAACGGCAGGATAGCTTGAAATCTCCTGTCCCGGCCCTGTGTTGCCGATCCCCCCGCAGAATCTCCCTCAACCAGGTAGATTTCAGCATGTTCGGGATCTCTAATCGAACAATCTGCTAATTTTCCCGGAAGCCCGCTTCCTTCGAGGGCGCTTTTCCGCCTGGTTAATTCCCGCGCTTTTTTTGCCGCTTCTCTCGCCCGCGCCGAGGCCACACATTTTTCGACAATTTTTCTCAGTACCGGTGGATGCTGCTCAAAGTAGTTTCCCAATTTCTCGCCGGCAAGGGACTCAACAATCCCTTTGACTTCATTGTTTCCAAGTTTGGTTTTGGTCTGACCTTCAAATTGTGGTTCCAGCACCTTCGTGCTGATCACTGCTGTCAAGCCTTCTCTTACATCTTCACCGGTAAGGGTAACGTCGGTGGCTTTCAATAGATTGTTTTTCTGGGCATAGGTGTTTATGGTTCTTGTAAGGGCCGATTTGAAACCA
>JAUXJX010000264.1 GCA_030624545.1 Bacteroidota bacterium
GGAAAGACCACCCGGGTGTTCTCGGCGTGTTGGGCGATCTTATTTCGGTTCCCAAAAGGTACCGGCTCGCCATAGAAGCCATCGCCGGCGAGCAGGTCCATTTCATCATCGTAAGATCCGAATCTGATGCGCTTGCAATGGTGAAGGAGCTTCGAAATCGAAAGCTGGGCCAGGTCACATTTCTGATTCTAGAAAGGCTGGGAACAATCGGGAAGACCAATCCGGAGAACGCTCCTCAGAACGTTAACGGAGTCCTTGCCACGGCCCGGGACGTTGTGCAGGGGCCGGCAGAGCTGACTCCCTTGATTGACTTTTTATTTGCCTCCTGTCTGCTGGTGGAGGATTCCGAGACTTTGCACAAGGTTTCCGGACAAATTGACGAAATGGGAATTCCCTGGCAGGTCGCATCGCTCGATGGCGAGGTATCGTCTGCCTTCGGCATGCTTCGTTCCGGTCGCTATGAAGATGGTGAGGCTGTGAGTGCAATCGGCCGCAAAGACCAGCTTAATGAAATCCGGGATCAGATCAAGGCGATCCGGAAGGAGCTTGATCGGCATGAAAGCCAATTGCTGGATCGGAACAAGAAAAAGCAAATTCTCGCCCGTGAGATCGATGACTGGGAAATCAAAATGCGAGAGATAGAGGAGGCCTACCAGCAGGGCAGGATCCAAACGGCGCAAAACCAAACAGCCCAGTTCAATCTGCAGAAGAGTTTGGATTCGGCGCGCGATGAGCTCGAAACCTTGCGTAAAACCACTTCCGGAGTCGCAGAAAAGATTCAGCGCATGAGACCCGAGCTCGAAGATCAGGTAGACAAACGCAGCCGGCAGGTAGATCAGGTTGAAGTCCTCCAGGAACGATTGCAGGAATTCGAAATGCAGCGCAATCTTCTTGCGGATGAAGTGCATGAACTGGATGTCGACCTGGTCAGAACGGCCGGCGAGCAGGCTTCACTTGATGCTGAGTTAAAACGAATGGAGCGCACCATCCTGGAATCCGAGAATACGATAAAGTCCCGCGAGAAAGAAACCGGGGAGTCAGAGAAAGAGATTGTGGCATTGCGACAGGCCAATGAAGCTCTCGCGGACGAGGTGAAACGACTAGAGCTGCAGAAAGTGAAATTGCAGGAGAGGCAATCCGAAAAAAAGAGCGAGTATCAATCTCTGCAGCAAACGGTGATGGACAAAGAAGGTGTCTTAAAGAAGGCGCGTGAATTAGGCGAAAGCTCCGCAGATGTTTTGCAACGACTTCGGCTGGAAATTTCAGAAGGGGAGATGCGCATTCAAAACCTGAAGGATAGTATCCAGGAGAAATACTCTCTTGAAATAACCCCGATTCGGAGCGACCACCCGGAAGAGCATGGGGAAATCCGGGAAACGCTGGAACGGAGTAAGGAACGGCTGCGACTGCTCGGGCCGGTCAACCTGCTTGCACTGGATGAGTACAAGAAGGAATCCGAGCGCTTTGACTTTATGGAGCGACAAAAAAACGATCTGGTCGAGGCGAAAACAACGCTTGTTGAAACGATTGATGTGATCAACAAGACGGCGAGTGAGAAATTCCTCGAGGTTTTTGAACTGATTCGCGAGAATTTTCGCAAGAATTTTTCGGCCTATTTCGAAGGCGGGGAAGGCGACCTGCGCATCGCGTACGACGATGACGATCCGCTTGCAGCCAAGATTATGATTCTCGCCCGCCCACAGGGAAAGCGGCTCGGCGCCATCGAGTTGCTTTCGGCAGGCGAAAAAGCCCTCACCTCCATCGCATTATTGTTCTCGATTTACCAGGTAAAACCGAGCCCGTTTTGCATTCTGGATGAGGTAGACGCGCCGTTGGACGATGTGAACGTGCGAAGATATTTGCGCGTGCTGAAAGAATTCTCACAAGATGTCCAGTTCATCCTGGTCACTCATAACAAGCTAACCATGGAGGCGGCGGACTATATCTACGGCGTCACCATGGAAGAGGAGGGCGTTTCCAAAATCGTCTCTGTCCAAATGGAAAAAGAACCAGTGGTGCCCTTCGACTGAGTTTATCCTGAACGGAGTGAAGGGCTCAGGACTAACCCTTCGACAGAGTTTATCCTGAGCGACAGCGAAGGGCTCAGGACTAACGGAACGAACTCTTCAGAAGGTCGGGAACCAGGAATTTTCAACATAGACATTGAAATGACGCGACGATTATCATATATTGTTTTTGCTCATAGAGTGTTTATGTTCTTTGGCTTGGCGTTGTAAAATATGGGGACGCTCTGGGTTCGACGGAGAAGGATGACCTTGAAGTGGCATACCGTGGTCTCCGGCGGTCACGTTAAAAAGCCGGAACCAAACAATAATCGAAGATCATAACTTCGCTCTGGCCGCCTAAAACAAAAAGCGGCCCGTCATTGATTCCGATTCCTGCCTGGGAATCAATTGGCGTCGATTAGGCAGGTACGTGTTTGGCCTTGTCTGAGGGCCGGACATGAGATTCTTCAGGCTGGTTCGGGCAAGTTTTGTTTGTTGAGCAGGCCCGAATGAGATTTATCAACAAACTAAGTATGTAGAAGCTTCAATGTTCGCTTCTTCGGACGCGGGTTCGATTCCCGCCGTCTCCACAACTATCTGTAAAACAAAGAGTTACGGGCCATTATTGTTGTATCCATATCGAGTATTCTCACCACTTTTTGTCTTATACCCAAAGGTCACAGATTCGAATTCTGTCCAAGCTACAAGCTTAATCTGCCCAAAATAGCATGGACAGCCCGATGTTTCGACGGGGTTTCTTTATTCGGGGAATAGCAGAAATTTCACCCGGTTTTGCACAGTGTTTTTTGATAGAACTTTACACGGTTATCCGCATGTGGTGAGGGGCAAGCGTTTTCCCCTAATTGGCACTTGCCGCCTCGCTGGTGGATAGGGTCAAATTAGTGACGCAAATTCCTCTGTGCTGGCAGCAAGTCTGCCATAAGAGGGGAAAATTTTTTGACAGTTACGAAAACTTTGGAGACAAAACTTATCTTATGTATATTACGCGACTTTTTTTGTCAAATTGACGAGAAACTGAATCCGAATTTTTGTACGAATGAAAAATAGGCGAATCGATGATCGGCAGTACTATCCTGCATTACAAGATCCTCGACAAATTAGGTGAGGGCGGAATGGGCGTCGTCTACAGACCCAAGGAGAATTATTATTTGCATACCATCGCCGTAAAGATTGGCATATGGAAATTCTTAGTAAGTAAGGAAATGGGATGAAACCACTACAGCGTTTATCCCACAACGAAGCGGCCCCAGACAGGTGATCGTAGGGTTGCCAGATCGTCTTTGACTGACTTCTGGCGGTGGTCGGGTCATCATTATTGTCATTTCAAAAAAAGTAATTTTTTTCTTGACATATGGGAATTTGTTATTTATATTTGGCGCTAGTCTTTATAAATGTAACTCAAAAAAATGAATCATAGTCCATTTATAATTTCTTCTACCATGAATTTGCGGGGCGAAATACGCATTATAAATGAGATTGGATTCATTTTTATTATTACCCTCCTCCCTATTATAGGAGTGATTTCCGGCTTAATTATCGGATAAATAAAGCCAGAGGTCATTCCTACAATCAAAACTCCAGCGGACTTTCCTAAATAAATCCAAAAACACAAAGTAGGTTTGACCTCTGGGAGAAGTGCATTCTTTTAAAGGTTTGACATGCGAAGTGATACCATTAAGAAAGGATTCGAGAGAGCGCCGCACAGAAGCTTGTTGAAGGCGTGTGGTGTGAGGGATGATGACTTTAGCAAACCATTTGTGGGAATTTGCAATTCCTTTATCGAAATCATTCCCGGTCATGTCCACTTGCAAGAATTAGGCAAGTTAGTGAAAGAAGCGGTGCGGGAAGCCGGTGGCGTGCCGTTTGAATTCAACACCATTGGTGTCGATGACGGACTTGCCATGGGACATTTTGGAATGAAGTATTCGCTGCCCAGCCGCGAGCTCATCGCTGATTCCGTAGAAACGGTTGCCATGGCGCATCATTTGGATGGCTTGGTGTGCATTCCTAATTGCGACAAAATCGTCCCGGGCATGCTGATGGGCGCCATGCGGATTAACATTCCCACGATTTTCGTCAGCGGCGGGCCCATGGCTGCCGGGAAAACACCTTCCGGTCAAACCGTTGATTTAATTTCTGTATTTGAAGGTGTTGGCGCTTATAAGGCTGGCAAGATAGGCGATTCCGAGTTGAAAGAGCTGGAAGATTACGCCTGCCCCACCTGTGGCTCTTGTTCCGGCATGTTCACCGCCAATTCTATGAACTGTCTCA
>JAUXJX010000556.1 GCA_030624545.1 Bacteroidota bacterium
ACAACATCCCCGCGGCCCTGCTCGGGCGACATGTAGGCCACCGTGCCTACCGTGCTGCCAGTTTTTGTCAGTCCGGTTCCACTGGCTAATTTAGCCAGGCCAAAATCTACGATCTTCACCAAACCGTCGCTCGTCACCATAATGTTCGCCGGTTTGATGTCCCGGTGCACAATCGGTTTGCTGTGCGCTTTAGCCAGGCCCTGTGCCACTTGAGTGGTTATATCAATGGCATCCTCGATGGACAGCCGTCCGCGTCCAATTCTGCTCTTTAGTGTTTCGCCCTCGTAATAGGCCATGGAAATAAACATGCGACCGTCTTCGGTCTCGTCGATTTCAAAGATTGTACAGATATTAGGATGGTCCAGCGCAGATGCAGCCTGGGCTTCCTGGACAAAGCGCTGCTTGGAATCTTCATCGCGGGTCAGATCCGGTGGCAGAAATTTTAAGGCAACAGTTCGTTTGAGTTTGGTGTCCTCCGCTTTAAACACAACACCCATTCCACCCTGTCCAAGCTTTTCGAGGATTTTGTAGTGCGAGACGGTTTGGCCGATCACTAGATCATTCTCACATTTCGAAGATTCTGGGTCAAATATGTCGTGGTTTGCAGGTTTTGCTTTCTAATAGCTCTATTCAGGTTTTATCTGAACGCACTGCAGGGCAGCTTTACGGTAAACGTACTTCCTTTTCCCATTTTGCTCTCAACGTCAATGGTTCCGCCATGATCTTCAATAATCTCGTAGGCTATGGAGAGCCCCAGGCCGGTGCCAACTCCAACTCCTTTGGTAGTAAAACCGGGGTCAAATATTTTTTCGAGATTTTCAGGTGGAATACCAATACCAGAGTCACTAATTTGTACGCAAATACAATCTCCATCGAGAAAAGATCGAATATGAATCTGGCCTTTATCCGAAATGGCCTGGCAAGCATTTACCAAAAGACTCATTAACACCTGATTCAACTGTCCAGCTTTGCAGCGCAGCTCAGGGATGTCCCCATAATCCTTGATGATTTCGATTTTATCTTCCTGAAGATGTCGAATTAAATCAAGGGTGTCATCCAATCCTTCATGTATATCTGCTGTGTTGATCTCCTCTTCATCAAGGCGTGCAAAACTACGCAATCCCTTTACGATTTGTATGATTCTTTCAGAAGCACCTTTGTTGACATCCGACAATTTTGCCATCAGTTCAATTGATTTTGAAAATTCAGTCAAGAAGTCATCACTTGAAACGTCAGGAGATTCGGCTAAACGGTGTTGTAGCTTATTAATAGTTCTTTGGAAAACGTCTGTATTGCTATGTATGGAACCCAATGGTGTATTTATTTCATGTGCTACTCCAGCGACCAGCATTCCTAATGAGGCCATCTTTTCCGAGCGAACCAATTTGACCTGCGCCTCCTGGAGTTCCTGGTAGGCTTTCTTTAATTCGCCATGTTTCTTCTGCAGCTCTTGTGAACGCTCCTCAACCAGATTCTCGAGATTAGCATTCAGCTCCTGGAGCTCTTCATAGTTTTGGGCATTTTCAATAGCTATTGCCGCCAAATTAGAGAACGCCTCCAGAAAGAAAAGATCTTCATCCTGAAAGAAATGCTTCGATTTAGTGGTATCAAGATAAATTACCCCAATTATTTGATCTCTAATCTTGAGCGGCACACAAACAAGAGACACGAGTTTATGACGAAAAAAGCTGGGGGGCACCTCTTTCGTGTCATCTTTTGATACGGCTTGAATAAGCATTGATTGGCCGGAGCTGGCTACCTTGTCTACGGTAGATTCGCTCATTGCAACAACCTCTTGTGTGGCCTGTTTATCCTTAGCCCTGGCCACTTTTACCGATAAGTTCTCCGATTGAGCTTCTCGTAAGAGAATCAATCCTTTTTCAGCCTGCACCAACCCTACGGCCAAATCCATTATCTCATCCAGCAGCTTATCCAGGTCAAGTTGTGAATTGATCTTCTTACTTACTTCGAAGAGGGTCTGCAATTGAGTTTGGGAGATGTTATCTTGGTTTGCCATCATAAAAGAGCGGTCTCACGGCCACGTTGTGGCTTGTTATATTCAAGAAAGTAAAATTCATTCCGTCCAAGAATGACTGGTGGCTTCTCATTAGAGAATCCGGTGTTAACTAAAATTCCTCAGCGGTCCGCTGCGATGTCGATAGCCTGTTCTTTAGTTCGGTTGTGCCAAGTTTCTCAAGAGACATCTTATCTGAGCTCCATATTTCCTTAGTAAGACTTTGACAGTTATCCTGCGTAATGGCACAATTACGAGTCATGTTTCTGGCTTCGTCAAGATTCCTACAAGATTAGGACGTCTTGATTGGTGTCGTGCATTGGCAATTCTCACTAATTCCGGATTGGAATTAGGAATTCCAAAATGAAACGCACGGTCGGCAATTAAACACGCGCACCTTGAAGGCTCTCAACAGGAGCCAAAGGGCAGCAAAACACTGGGCATCGGACGGGAGGGCCAGTCTGTGTTTCTTACTCTACAAAATAATCCGCTTTGCTCATTTGTCAAGGGAATTCTGGCTGGAAATTCGGGTCTGAGCTATTTTTTGATCATAGTAAATAAT
>JAUXJX010000218.1 GCA_030624545.1 Bacteroidota bacterium
ATGCCTGCTCCCTTATTTTGGCCAGGGATTCCAGACCCAATTCACTGGCCTTGTCGGCGGACATCACGACGACCGCCGCGGCTCCATCGTTGATCTTTGAGGCGTTTGCCGCCGTGACCGTTCCCTCCTTCTCGAATGCGGGCCTTAGAGTTTTCATCTTCTCGAAATTGACTTTTTTGGGCTCCTCATCCTCGGAAACAACGACCGGATCATCCTTTCTTTGTGGAATGGAAACCGGAGCAATTTCGTCGCTAAACCAACCGGACTCCTGGGCAGCCATGGAACGCTTATAGCTCAACGTGGCAAATTCATCCTGATCTTCTCTACTGATGGACTTGTCCCGCGCGCAGATTTCGGCTGCATTGCCCATGTGGAAATCGTTATAAACCTCCCACAAACCGTCTTTGATCATTCCGTCCACGAGCTGTCCATTGCCAAGACGATAGCCTTGCCGCGCCTTCTCCAGGTAGTAAGGAGCCTGGCTCATATTCTCCATGCCCCCCGCGACGATGATTTCCGCATCGCCAAGCATAATTGCCTGGGCTGCCAGCATCACCGCTTTCAGGCCGGAACCGCATACCTTGTTGATGGTCATACATTCGACGCTCGTGGGCAGATCTGCGCCCAGGGCTGCCTGGCGGGCCGGGGCCTGGCCCAAAGCCGCAGGAAGTGCGCAGCCCATGATCACCTCATCCACTGATGTCGGATCCAATTGAGTGCGATTCAAAGCTTCCTTGATAACGATTGAACCCAACTTGGGGGCCGCAACCGCAGAAAGCGCGCCGTTAAAAGCGCCTACGGGCGTCCTGCAGGCGCTCACGATAACAACTTCTTTGACTCCTTTCATGCTTTCTCCAGGTAGTTTATTGGAATAGATTTAAGCCAAAACCATGACAGCTCAAAGTTCCTGCAAAACATACTTTGCGATAACCAGCCTATGCACTTCGGAAGTGCCTTCCCCGATAGTAGTGAGCTTCGCGTCCCTGAAATAGCGCTCGACGAGGTAATCCTTAATATATCCGTAACCGCCATGAACTTGAATGGCCTGGTTGGTTACGCGCATGGCAACTTCTGATGCGAACAACTTTGCCATCGCTGCCTGCTTCTCAAAGGGCTTCCCCTGGTCCTTGAGCCATGCAGAGTGATATACCATATGCCTTGCTGCCGCGATTTCCGTGGCCATATCGGCTAATTTAAATTGAATCGCCTGAAGGGCGGAGATGGGCTTGTTGAATTGAACACGCTCTTTCGCATATTGTAATGAGCGTTGATAGGCGCTTTGGGCGATTCCGAGCGCCATCGCAGCAATGCCGACCCGGCCGCCATCGAGAACCTTCATGGCAATCTTGAAGCCATCTCCCAATTGACCTAGCATATTTTCCTCGGGAACCATGCAGTCCTCGTAAATGACCTCCTGTGTATTTGAGGCATTCAACCCCAACTTCCTCTCCTCCTTTCCCAGCTTATAACCTGGGAAATCGGACTCTACGATGAACGAAGTAAGCCCCTTATGTTTCGGCACGTTCGAGTCCGTCCGTGCGAATGCCACGATCGTTTTGGAATAACCACCATTGGTGACATACATTTTCGTTCCGTTCAGAGCGTACCCACCATTTTTCCGGACAGCCGTGGTCTTGAGCCCCGCGGCATCGGAACCTGCGTCCGGCTCCGTCAAGCTGAAGGCACCGACGGCTCGGCCAGAACACAAGTCGGGCAGATATTTCTTTTTTTGCTCCTCTGTGCCGAAAGCGTAAATCGGATAGATACAGAGAGACGAATGGGCGGCCAGGGTTAAGCCCGTGGAGCCACATGCGCCTGAGATTTCTTCTATAGCAAGTGCAAACGCGAGAGTATCCATACCAGCGCCCTCATACTCCTCGGGATAGGGAATGCCCAGCAATCCGAGCTTTGCCATCTTTTCTAAAATCTCTGTGGGGAATCTTCTTTCTTCGTCAAGTTGGGAGGCCACCGGTTCGAGTTCCGCCGCCACGAATTCCCGAACCATACGCTGCAGCATCCGATGCTCTTCAGATAATTCGAAATCCATTCTATTCTCCTGTAATAGTCAAGGAATGTCGCTGGCGTTCACATGATAATTGCAAAACAATGAACCGCCGGCAGTCGACATCTGCCCATTTCAATTAGCAACTTTTCTCTCGATATTTCCAAAATATTTCCCCTATCCTGGCCGTTAAACAACATTTCTTAGGTTTTTCTCGGCTCGGTAATCGCTGATTCCATGTGGATATTATCGGCTCGTCATGGGAGGGCCAAAACCGATTTCGTCAGCGCAAGGCCTTCACGCGCAATTGAACGGATCTCAGTCCCATGTACTCATTCTCTTCAACGCCATAGACAAGATCCAGATTATTCTCTCCCGGCAACAACCTGTAAAGCAAATCACCGAGATCGAATCCCATCGCGTCTACTACGGTACCGTTTTGGCGAACCTTGAATTTTAGATGATTCTTGCCGACAACGCGGGGCTTACCAACGATCTCTAGGTTTCTTGACATGAAAACAGGCCGCATGTTTTGAGGTCCGAAAGGAGCGAATAGCTTTAGAACTTTTATGAACAGCGGCGTGATTTCATTCAATTCCAGTTCACTATCCACCCGGATCTTGGGGATGAGAGTGTCGGGCGCCATGTTCTCCCGCGCATACAGATTGAGCTGCTCATTAAATGCCGGGATGTTTTTGGATTCGATGGTTAGTCCGGCAGCATATTTATGCCCTCCGAAACCAAGCATCAAATTGCTGCAGGATTTCAGGGCCTTGTAGACATCAAATCCCGGGACACTTCTAACGGAGCCCCGGCCCGCACCATTCTCGTGTGTGATCAAAACCGTAGGTCGATAGTACTTCTCCACCACACGGGAGGCCACAATCCCTATGACTCCCGGATGCCATCCTTCCCGGGAAAGGACGATAAATCTGTTCACGGTCAAATCAATTTCATTGTCCACAATTGTGCTCGCTTGTTGAAACGTGTCCTCATCAATGCGGCGCCTGATTTGATTTTCCGATTCCAGAATACTGGCGATGTTATTCGCCTGCTTTTCCGAATTCGTGGTCAGGAGGTGGACCGCCCTGCTCGCTTTGCCCATTCGACCGACCGCGTTTATCCTCGGTGCGATTGAAAAGACGATCTGGCCCGTTCCAATTCCATTCGGGCGCAGACCTGCGGTCCGAATCAACGAGCGAATCCACATCGAGGGAGAATCATTGATCTTCTGCAAGCCTGCATGAACCAGAATACGATTTTCGTCAACGAGCGGAACAATGTCAGCCGCACTTCCAATACAAGCCAGATCGAGATACGCTTGATAATGCTCTTCATCCAAACCGAGCTTTGTTGTTATTCCCTGGATCAGCTTAAATGCGACCCCGATTCCTGCCAGTTCCTTGAATGGATATTCACATTCCGGACGCTTTGGATCTAGTATTGCCAATGCGTTCGGGAGTTCATCCGCCGGCTCGTGATGATCGCTGATGATCACATCCATGCCCAGTTGATTGGCCAACGCCGCTTCTTCACTTGCGGTGATGCCACAGTCTGTCGTTAGAATCAGATCGGCGCCCCATTCACGGATTTCTCTGATGCCCTGCGTGGAAAGCCCGTAGCCTTCTTTGAGACGATCCGGAATGTAGAATCTAGTTGGGAGCCCCAATCGTTTGAAAAAGAGGGTAAGCATTGATATCGAGGTCGTGCCATCGACATCGTAGTCACCGTAGATCACAACCTTGTCACGTCTCTCAATCGCCCCAATAAGGCGATCGACAGCAACGTCCATGTCCTTCATTAAAAAGGGATCGTGAAGCCGGGCGATATTGGGTCGGAAAAAGGATTTTGCCTCTTCAAAGCTCTCGATTCTTCGATTGATCAGAATTCGGGCGAGAGCCTTGGGTATTCTAAGTTCGTTGGCAAGAGCCTCGACCTGGGAAGAGTCCGAGTTGTCGGAAAGTACCCATTTAGCGTCCATGAAGAAATATGCTCCGCATCAAAAAAATAAGGCCCAAAGTTCACCGATAAGCCGAATTCTGTCTGGCCCCGGCGGGCCGGGACGAGGCGATCATTTATCTGGACCCGCTGTCACCAACGGGTTCTAGCGACCTACCCGAGAGTCAACGGAAACGGGCAGCCTCCGTCCTCCAAAAGGAGGATTCCTCTCCTACTTGGTCTTGCTCCGAATGAGATTACCTGACGATTGACGTCACCGCCAATCCGGTGGGCTCTTACCCCACCATTTCACCTTTGCCTCCCGCCAGGGCGGGAACGGCCGTGTATTTTCTGTTGCATTGTCTTTCCCGTCACCGGGGACTTCGCGTTACGAAGCATTCTGCCCTGTGGAGTTCGGACTTTCCTCCCCATTCATCAATTCATGAGAATTGCATAGAATGAGGCGATCACCTGGTGAGCTTTGGGCCAAAGAACATTCTTTTGAAAAACCTGAGATCGGCAAAAACAATATACTAACAAAGAGTGATGTTTTCTGGCTTTTATTTGTGCGAATGGCTGGCGATGAGTGTCTATTCCGCGGTCAGGAAAGCTCAAAAGCCCTGCATATCCAGTGCAAAATTGGCCAGCCGGTCTGCCTCTTTGGTTTGTGATCGCGGGACCTGCACCACAAAGATTTTCAAATCCTTGCGCTGAATTATGTCGTGGGCTTCGGCACACAGTGTACGCAAATTAGGATTCTTGATCCTGTATTTACCATTAAACTGCTTCACCATCAATTCGCTGTCGGATTGAATTAGAATTTCTTTCGCACCCAATACAATGGCTTCTTCCA
>JAUXJX010000408.1 GCA_030624545.1 Bacteroidota bacterium
AAGGTCCACCCTTCGACTCCGCTCAGGGTGGACTATCGCAAATCTCTAATATAATCAATGAATTCTCCGATTTGAGCAACCAATTTTTAGAAGAACCAAAAAAATAAAATCAAAAAAACTCGAGAAATCCACAAGATGGATCTAAACTCAGAAGTAAATTCGCATCCAACTCTTGGCCCTGCCGCGCTATTTGCATTTTGACACAGAAATAGCTAAGTTATCTGGGGACTAAGAGCAAGAAAAACTGGAGGGTTCACAATGAAGACAAAAGTCTGCGTCATTAATGCTACAATTATTGTTCTGCATTTGTATGCTGCCTTCAATATCTATGCACAGCCATCAATCAAAGCGATTGTGGGTGGCAATGTCGTCAACCCGGAAGGGGCCTCTTCGACTAAGAATGCGGTCATTTTAATCGAGGACAACAAGATTACTCAAGTTGGGAAATCCGGAGACGTAAGAATTCCGGAAGGTGCTGTAACGATCGATGCCGAGGGGAAGTGGATAATTCCAGGCCTGGTTGATTCCCACATACATTTCTTTCAGTCCGGCGGAATTTATACGCGTCCTGACGTTATCGATCTCAGAAAGTATGTACCTTATGTTGAGGGAGAACTAGCCGAAATCCGCGAACGGCTGCCGGATACGTTTGCCCGATATTTGCGATGTGGCATCACATCCGTGGTTGATGTCGGGGGGCCGTTCTGGAATTTCGAAGTACGAGAATTGGCTCGACAAACGGAGGTTGCTCCTCGCGTCGCGGTGGCCGGCCCTTTGATTTCTACGTACCAACCGGAAGCGTTAACGACAGACGACCCGCCGATCATCAAAGTGAACTCAATTGAAGAAGCACTGGAACTTGTGCGAAGACAAGTTGAGCGAAAAGCCGACTTGATCAAAATATGGTACATCGTTCGGTCGGATCAGAAACCCGAGGATCATTTGGCGCTGGTGAAGGCGACCATTGAAGAAGGCCACAAAAATGGCATCAGAGTGGCTGTTCATGCCACCCAACTCGAAACCGCGAAGGCAGCCGTGAGAGCCGGGGCGGACATTCTGGTGCACAGTGTCTACGATACCGAGGTCGACAATGAGTTCGTAGAGCTTCTGAAAGACCGTGACGTCATCTACACCCCCACTGTTATCGTGCTCGAAGGATATAAAGAGGTCCTGGCACAGCAAGTGGCACTGACGTTGATGGAGCATGAAATGGCGAATCCGTACACGGTTTCAACTCTATTTGATCTTCGCAAGTTGCCTGAGGATGCTGCCCCAACTAGAAGTGAGGATTGGATTCAGGCCAGAAACTTAAGGATCAAGATAGCTAAAAAGAACCTCAAGATACTTCAAGACGCAGGTGTGACAATCGCGGCCGGTACCGACGCCGGGAACATTGGAACACTTCATGGCCCTGCCCTATTCAGGGAATTTGAACTGATGGCAGAGGCAGGTCTTTCTGCCATGGAGATATTGACGACCGCGACCATTAACGGTGTGAAACTGATGGGACGAGCAGATGAATTAGGGACAATTGAGCAGGGAAAGCTGGCTGACTTCGTTATTCTCAATTCTGATCCACTCCTGGATATCCGCAATACGAGTGATATTCATTTAGTGGTCAAAAACGGTAATGTCCATGACCCGCAGAAAATAATGCCAAAGACTGCCGAAGATATTGTTCAACACCAGGTGAACGCCTACAACGCACGAGATATTGAAGCATTTCTTGCAACCTACAGCCCGGACATAAAAATATTCAATCACCCGGATACCTTGCGCTACTCCGGATTAGCTGAAATGAACGAGAGATACAAAGCACTCTTTGAAAGAGTAGCCAACCTCCATGTTGAAATTGTCAATAGAATTGCACTAGGGAATTACGTAATTGACCGGGAGAGAGTCACAGGATTTCCTAATGGAATGGTGATAAATGCGGTTGCAACCTATTACGTTCGAGACGGCTTAATTCAGAGGGTTTGGTTTATTCGAGAGTAATGGTGCTGCAGTTTTTCTGATGTCAAAGACACGGATGCCCGTTACCTGCCGAACAGAATCGTCACATCATTACTGCCATTATTGGCCACCGCAAGATCCGTGTTGCCATCCCCATTCAAATCGCCTATGGTGACGGCATAGGGCCGCCGGCCAACGGGAAATGGAGAGCCCGGCGCAACGGTTATGCGGTCTTTGCCGCCCAGCAATACCGTCACATCATTGCTGCCCAGGTTGGCCACGGCAACGTCGTCAATACCATCACCGTCGGCATCACCAACAGCCACACCCACCGGAGCCCCGCCGGCATCAAATGGAGAGCCGGAAGCAGGCTTGAACCCACCTTTGCCATTTCCGAGAAGAATGGCTATCCCATCATCCGAAGTATCATTGATGCTGCCGGAATAACGGGCGATGGCGATATCCGGTTTGTGGTCGCCGTTTATGTCGCCGATTGCCACGTTGAATGGCGATCTTCCGGCGGGAAGTGGTGCGCCGTCCGCCAGTTTGAAGCCGCCTTTTCCGTCGCCTAGCATGAGCGTCACGCCATTGCGCTTCCTGGCAGGTGTGATGATGTCCTGATTCCCATCTCCGTCCACGTCGGAGAGGCGGGTGTTCTGGTATGGTATTGGAGGAACTGCCAGAGACCGGCCCGGCGTGCTGAATCGGCCTTTCCCTTTGCCGAACAGGAGCGTCAGTTTGCTGTTTTGCCAATCGTCAATAATAAGATCAGGTATTCGGTCACCGTTCAAATCTCCGACGGCGATGGTATGTGGATGGGGCTCGCTCTTCACCGTAAGTGGCGAATTTGGTGCGGGTGCAAACGCGCCCTTCCCGTCACCCAGCAAAAGGGTCACATGTTTGCTATCATGATTAGGAAAAGCGAGATCGAGTTCGCCGTCGTCATTAAGATCGGCAATTGCGATGTCATCGGGACTGTTTCCAGCCGCAAACGGGGAACCTTTCGCCGGTTTGAGATTTCCGTTGCCATCACCCAGCAGGATGGTCACGTCGTCACTGCCCTGGTTGGCGACAATCAGGTCGGAGATCCCATCAGCATTGAGATCGGAGATGGCAACGCTGCCCGGCCTGCTTCCCACAGCGATGCGTTTACTCGAGGCAGATGTAAAGAGAGCCCCTGACGTCTGTGCAATACAGTCGCACCAGATCGATGCAAAAAATATCAAGATAACGAGGATCTTGTTCATCATACGCTCCCAATGTCAGTGTGGCCGGAACTCCTCGCCAATGCCATCGACAAACAATTCCACCCGGCCGTAGCGTGAACA
>JAUXJX010000304.1 GCA_030624545.1 Bacteroidota bacterium
AAAATCACACGCCTTAAGGAGAGGCGTTAGACTATAATCACTTTTCGAGAAAAATGCCGCGAATCTTGGACTTAGCTTAAAAAACCACTTCGCGTCCTCTACCGTTCTCGGCGGTTTGTTCTATTAATGAATAAACCTAAAGAGGCTTAAACCGTATTTTTAGTTGTTCGTAAACCAAAGTAAAATAGATTGTAAATCAGTTTATTAAGCTGGTGAGGCAGACTATGAGAAGATGGTCCCTTTTGTTTTTTTGTTTGATTGGCTTGAATTCTCTCTCCTTTGCGCAGACCTGGACACTGCCGCCCCTGTCGCTGATCGACTCGCCGACTGCGGGCACGCTGTATCGTGGCAGCTATGTGAGCAATCTGCGGGCTTATCATAATGGCGGATTGCTGGCTGGTCTCGCAGTTGGCATCTCCAACCGGTTTTATGTGGGAATTTCCTATGGCGGGGAAAATATCCTTGGAGAAGGCAAAGTGAACTGGAACCCCGACATTGGATTTCAGGTTGCGTATAGATTGATCGACGAGAACATTGCTTTGCCGGGCGTAAGTATCGGTTACCAATCACAGGGATATGGACCCTATTTGAAGGAAAGCGAGCGTTATACCATCAAGTCTCGGGGATTTTATGCGGCGGCAAGCAAGAATTATTCTTTTCTCGGGGATCTGAGCTTTCATGGCGGGGTCAACCTTTCACTCGAAAACAATGATACGGACGAAGACCTGAATTTTTTTATCGGTGCGATGAAGAGTTTGAATCCGGAATTGAGCGTGGTTGCGGAATACGATTTGGCCATTAACGACAATGGATCCAAATCAATCGGGGACGGCAAAGGATACCTGAATATTGGACTCAGGTGGTTATTCGCCAACCGGCTGGCGATTCAATTCCATTTCAAGAATCTGCTTGAGAACAAGGAAAACGTGCCCTCTTCGAACAGGGAAATAAAAATCTCCTATTTGGAGTTCTTTTAACTAAACACCGAAAAACACCGAAAATCATTTAGGTGCTTTCTTACTTTTTCGGTGCTATTCAGTGATCTTCGGTGTTTTGGAAAAATCGCAACTTACTGAAAGTGAGTCCAACGTGCGTAAGTTTTTATCAATACTCGTTCTTTTTGTCGTATTCACCGGCTGCTACACGGTGATGCGCCATCAGAAAGTGGATAGGGAGGAGAGCTATCTGTCTTCCGAAATTAGTCACCGCGACGTCTGCAGTAGCTGCCATTTGGAGTCAGGGCACTTCACTTTGGAGGATCCATATGCGCTCCAGCTTCCCTATCGATCGCCTCGTCTGAAAAACTGGAATGCGTACTACCATTATCCGTGGTGGGCGGATGAATTCTACTATCGGGATGGCCCAAACCGGGAAGGTGGTAATACGCTCCCTATCGATCCGCGCTCTTTCGGCAATCGCAAAGGCGTAGATGGCTCCATAGCCCCGGCGTTATCCGCACCGGCAGGACCGGGGCAGCAATTTCGCAAAAAGGCCATCGGCCAGGATTCAACCCAGGCCGTTGAAAAAGCGCCGCCTAAAAAGCCCACGACCGACCGCGAGAAATTGAAGGAATCTAAAAAAAGAACCAAAAAGAAAAAGAATAATTGACCCGCCCTGTTTTTGTTATTGCTTTTGATTCCTTCAGGCTGTAATTTTTTTATAAGCGGTTGAATTTCCAGCTTTCCGCCCTCATTTTTCGAATCGCTGCAATTCGATCATATACTTCATTATCGAAAACAGTTTGTATTAAAGGACTCCTTAATGAAAAAAATGATCGCCGCCTTTATTATTCTGGTTTTCGCCCTGGTGGTCGTAACCATGGTGGTGAGCTACTACAAGTTCCGAAAGTCGCTGCCCAAAACCACTGGAGAGATCAAGGTAGAGGGTCTCCGAGAAAATGTTGAGATTTACCGGGATGATAATGGTGTTCCTCATATTTACGCGCAAAATGATGATGACCTGTATTTCTCTCTTGGCTTTGCGATCGCCCAGGATCGCCTTTGGCAGCTTGAACTAGTTCGCCGCTTGGTAAACGGCCGGCTTTCCGAAATTCTTGGTGATACTACTGTGTCGGTGGACGAGTTCTTTCTGACGATTGGCTTTAAGCGCATCGCCGGTGAGATTTATGTTCAGCTCTCGGAGGAGTCTAAAGCCGTTGCACGAGCGTATACGCAGGGCATCAATCATTTTATTGATACGCACGGCGACAAATACCCGGTTGAGTTTATGCTTCTCAATTTTGAGCCGGAGCCCTGGCGTCCGGAGGACTGCATAGCCGTCTCTCGCCTGATGGCCTGGGAACTGTCGCTCGCCTGGTATGTGGAACTTCTGGCAGGCAAACTCGCCGACAAACTGGGCCGCACCCGGGCAAACGAGCTGTTCGGAGATTATTGGTCCGATTGGCCCAACATTGTTAATTCGAAATTAGGCAGGTTTGATCTTGATCCCATTCGAAAACTTCAAGAACAGATCGCGGGATTAACCGGTTCAACTTTGTCCGGGCAGGGAAGCAACAATTGGGTCATCTCCGGCGCCAAGTCGGCATCAGGCAAACCGATTTTGGCCAATGATCCCCACCTGGTTTTGGCGAACCCGTCGCGCTGGTATATGGTGCATCTGAATGCACCAGGCATTAACGCTGCCGGCTTTGCCATACCCGGCACACCCGCCATCGTGATTGGATTCAACCAGCGCATCTCCTGGGGAATTACGAATGTAATGAACGATGATGTCGATTTCTTCGTGGTTAGGACTAATAGGTATGATTCAACCAAATATCTCGCGAACGGCACCTGGGAAAAAATGACCGCGATCATCGAAACCATTCCCGTTAAAGGCGGGGAGCCGAAAAGGGTCGCCATTCACCTAACAAAGTTTGGCCCCATCGTCAATGCTATTCATCCCGTTGGAAAGAAGATGGAGGAGCGGGTGGCGCTGCGCTGGACCGGGCAAGAGTTCTCTGATGATATAAGGGCATTCTATCACCTGAACAGGTCTGGTAGCTGGCTGGAATTTCGGGAGTCAGTTCGAGGTTTCAAAGCGCCGGGTGCTAACTTCGTCTACGAAGATGTGGATGGAAATATCGGCTACCAGTGCAGCGGCTACATTCCTATCCGCGCAAGCCGGAGCGCTGCATTCCCCGATCGTTCCGGACGAGATTGGCGGGGATTCATTCCATTTGAGGAACTTCCCTCTTCGTACAATCCTACCAGAGCTTTCCTGGCAACCGCGAATAACCGTGTCGCTTCAACCGGTTATCCCTATTACATCTCTCATCTCTGGGAACCGCCGTCCCGTATTATGCGAATTCGGGAGCTGCTTGAGCGCGACAAGGCCTTTTCGGTTGATGATTTCAAAGCTATGCAAATGGACGTCCGGTCGCCTTTCGCTGAATTTCTTCTTCCCCATATTTTGCCTGAACTAAAAATTCTTGCTGATAGAGCAGAGAACTTCAGGCGTATGTACCAGTTCATGCAAGGCTGGGAGATGCAAGTCCGCGGTGAAAGTGTGGCAGCGGCAATTTTTCACACCTTTTTCTCCAATTTTCTGAGAAATACTTTTGCCGACGAACTGGGAGAAGATGATTTCGAAGAATACGTACGATTCGCCGCGTTATCGTATCGGACGGTTCGAAAGGTATACGAGCGCAGGTTATTCCACTGGTTTGATGACGTGAATACAGAGGGTAATACCGAAACCGAAGAAAACAGCGTTTTGAGATCCTGGCAGGACACCGCACATGAATTGGAAAGCAAACTAGGCATCGATCAGATCAAATGGCGCTGGGATCTTATCCATAGAGTTACATTTAAACATTTTATGGGAAAGCAACCCATGATTGGCAGGCTCCTCAACGTAGGCCCTCTGCCTATGGGTGGCGGCCATACCACCATCAACAATGGAAACTACAGCCTTAAGGATCCATATGATTGCATGGTTGGTCCTTCAATGCGGATGATCGTCGATATGGCGCAACCCGGCCGCGCAC
>JAUXJX010000395.1 GCA_030624545.1 Bacteroidota bacterium
CACCTAGGCATGAGCGGCAAGCTGTTTGTGACCTCGCCGGATGCCGAGATGGATAAGCATGACCACGTAATCTTTCTACTCGGCAGCGGCGAACATCTGCGTTTTCGCGACGTCCGCAGGTTTGGCATGATCGATGTGTGCAAAACCTCCGAATTGTCGCATCATCCGCGGCTGAAGGATCTTGGCGTAGAGCCGCTGTCAGATGATTTTCACCTGGCATACTGTTTAGAGCGGGCGAAGAATTCTCAACGGCCCATCAAGAACATGTTGATGGATGCCAATGTCATCGTGGGTCTGGGTAATATCTATGCGAACGAAGCTTTGTTCGCAGCGAAAATCCATCCGCAAAGAGATTCGGGTTCCCTCAAGAAGAAGGACTGGCAAGAACTGATGGGAGCGGTTCGATCGGTTTTGCAGGAAGCCATCGCCCAGGGCGGTACTACGCTCCAGGATGAAGGATTTCGAAATGTCCTCGGAACCGGCGGAATGTTCCAGTTCAAACTGAAGGTCTATGGCAGAGAAGGCGAGAAATGCCCTCGCTGCGGGCGAAAGATCGTGAGATTCGTGCAGCAGGGTAGAAGCAGCTTTGTTTGCGGGAAATGCCAAAGAATTAAGCCACGGAATAACACAGAAGTCCACAGAAAAAAGGGCCCATGATTGCGTGGTTTTACATCGTTTATTTTGAATTGCAGCACAAATTAATTTCCGTGTGATTCCGTGTGGTTCGGTGGCTAAAATGGATTTGAACTTTCGGATTGTCTGTCAAGTTTAATTCTCGGACAACAAGGAGGGCAACCATCCGAAAACTGATCCTTATTGCAATCATTTGCATCAGTGGCATTCAGCTTCACTGCAGCGATCCACAATACTGGCAGTACCTGATACAGGGGAAAGTGCTCACATCCGTTAAGCAGCAAATGACCGAAATAAAATTCGATTCTCCGACCAGGTCGTCCGCGGTTTTCGACATCGATTTGGATGGTGACGAAGACCTGATCGTTATTGACGATCACGACATTGTTTTTGTTTATGAGAATGTGGCCGGCGGCAGGTTGGCAAAGCCCCCGATCGAAATTCTGGTGGACGAGGGAGCGCAGCGGATCGCCTATGCGGATTTTGATGGAGATGGCTATCCCGATATGGCGATACCTAACCAGGATTCCGACGACATGGCGATCCTATTCAATTCGAAGGGAGGCCATTTTGGCGGCTTATTTTATTTGGATGTTGGCCAGGAACCCTTCGCCATTCTCGCGGCAGATCTGAATAAAGACAAGAAGACGGACTTGCTGGTAACTCAGCTCTATGATAACTCGGTCAATGTTTATTCAGGCGACGGCTACGGGGATTTTACGGTTGAAAAGGTTCTGCCCGTCGGGGAGGCGCCATTTGGGCTTGCCCTGGCCGACCTGGATCAAAACGGCTACCAGGACATCCTCACCGCAAACTTTGATTCGGATGATATTTCAGTGCTTATGAATGCCGGAGATTTTCTTTTCCACAGCGAAGAAGTTTATCCGGTAGGCGGCAATCCGTACCAAGTCGTTTCTTTCGATTACAATAATGACGGTTTTCCAGACGCGGCCGTGACCCAATTCGAGTTGGATTCGTTGGTCATATTGCTGAACGATAGTACCGGCAAATTCGATCAAATGCTGCAATTTGCCACCGGCAAAGCGCCACTGTCGATTGCGGTAGCCGATTTCGATAATAATGGCTGGGAGGATCTGGTCGTCACAAATTCGGCTGAGGATTCTCTGTCCTTTTATCTCAACAACGCCAATTACTAGGATCAGTTCAAATATGGCCTTGAAGAGAACTTCAAGGCTTCCCATGTTACTGTGTGCAGGCTGAATGATAATCGGTATCATGATTTTGTGCTCTGCGACCACAAAGGTCAAAAAGTGAGAATCTATTTTGACTTGTTCCCCATAGACGGATAAAGAGCCCCGCATTTTTCACTCTATGCATTAGGTTTTTATTGAAAAGAAGCATCAATGTCGTAGCAGGCAAGCTTCATGCGATGAGGAATATGTTATTCCTGAGGTAGTTCTCGGCAAAATAGAGAGAACCTAAAATCTCTCCCCGGCAACTTTTCGACAAAAATCTTCTCGCCCCTGGATCGACCGGCTCTATCTACGAAACTGAGTTCCAAATATTGCGCAATTGGAACATGAACCAAGCGGTTCTCTCCCTTAATTTTTGCAGTCAGACCAAATTTATACAATTTACCTTGACATTTGTTGAATCATGGTTACCATGATTTTTGAGGACTCTCTGAGAGTAGACAAAACCTAAATTGACTTGCATCAATCTCTTGTTCAATATTGCCTCGATTGATTCTTCACATCTTTTCACCTCAACCCTGGGAGGCCCATGTCAAATTTCATATGGTTTAGCAGAACGTGCTGGGCCGGGCTTTTTCTCTTCATTGGCCTGAATGTTTTTGCGCAACAGCCTTTGATCGAGAAACAGCCGGTCCTTTTTCCTGAACCGCTGAGTCCGCGCATCGCCAATTATGACATCGATGTGAAGCTCGATACGGAAACCCGCATCCTCAAAGGAAAGGAGATCCTGGTCTGGCACAACACATCCAGCGATGCCATCGAAGAGCTTCAGTTCCATCTCTATCTGAACGCATTCCGCAATAATCAGTCGACCTTCATGAAAGAATCCGGCGGGGAGCACCGCGGCAACGAAATCGATGAAGACGGCTGGGGTTTTATCGACCTGGATCATCTCACCACAGCAGAAGGAGAGGACTTGCTGCCGGGACTGGAATTTATCCATCCCGATAATGACGATGAGAATGACAAGACAGCGGTGCGGGTTCCATTATCCCGGCCGATTCCGCCGGGCGGATCGATTTTTCTGAACATGGAGTTTACGGCCAAAATGCCAAGCCCGCCATTTGCGCGCACCGGCGCGAAAGATGAATACTTCTTTGTCGGGCAGTGGTTTCCGAAAATCGCGGTCTATACCGAAGACGGCTGGAATTGCCACCAGTTCCATGTGAACTCTGAGTTTTTTGCCGATTATGGCAATTACAATGTGAAGATCACGGTTCCTGAAGAAAATGTAGTCGGGGCAACGGGACTGGAAGTGGAGGTCATCGATAACGATGACGGCACGGCTACGCACTATTATCATGCCGAAGATGTGCACGACTTCGCCTGGACCACCAGCCCGGAATTTGTGGAGTTTACCGACAAAGCACAGGACGTCGATATTCGCGTATTGATGCAGCCCGATCACGCCTACCAGGGACAGCGCCATGTGGATGCCGCCAAGGTCTCCGTTGAATATTTCCAGAATTGGTATGGCGATTATCCCTTCCCGAATCTAACGGTCGTAGATCCACGCCGCGGCGCAGGCGGTTCCGGCGGCATGGAATA
>JAUXJX010000105.1 GCA_030624545.1 Bacteroidota bacterium
CAAGCAGCATGATCATCGATCCCTTGTTTCGCTGGACAAGCTCATAATAGTAAGGGTCAAAGAATAACTGTTTGCCGGGAATGGTGAAATAATAGAAGCTAAAGGTCCAGCCAAACGGCGTGTGCCGGTTCAGTTGAGAGGTGGCGCCAAATCCCATATACTCGCCGGAAAGGAGGCCGATTTTCATGCCGCCCAGTCTCCGAAAAGATGTTTGATGCACTTTGGCTCGTCGAATGGGATTCTGCTGAGCTGTGATTGGCTTGGTTTTCACAACCCCGGCCTTTCCGGTCTCTTCTTCTTCCGGTTTGGGTTTATGGCGTTCCTGTGCAAAAATAGGTGAGCAGAGAAGGCCGAGCAGCAAAAACGGTAACAGGATTTTCTTCATAGTGAATCTCCGATTTTCTGACCTATGTAAGGTATGAATATTTTTCCAACAATACAACTTTTGAATCGAAACTAACCTGAATTATTCACCACAGAGTTCACAGAGAAAAACAAAAAATGTTAATCCTTGAAGATCAAAGTGCTATTGAGAAAAAGACTTTTCTCTAAGTGATAACTGAGTTTTTGATTTAAATTGAAGCAATTTTTCTTTAACTACTATAAATACAATAACTTAATCTCTGTGTTCTCTGTGGTTCATGAATTATTTAGGTTAATATTCCGATGCTGCAGGTCCCCCGCCTTCAATTAGTTCTGCCGCAATTGCTCTATCTCATCGAGCCTGCGCTGCGCAAACTGTCCGAAGTCACTTCCACCACCCTCCTTCTTGACGATCCTGTCGAACAGCACTTTTGCGCGATCCCATTCTTGCAGCTTCATATAGGCCAAACCGGATTCATACTCTGCCGTTACGTGCCAGGGCAGATTTGTCGGGCGAGTCAAATAGGGTACTTTCAGAAACTCCGAAATGGCCCGGCGAAATTGCCCCATGTTATAATAACTCTTGCCGATCCAGTAGCGGATTTCGGCTTCACTGTCATTATCGGCGTATCGGAGCAATCCCCTCAGATGATTAATGGCCCGGTCATATTCATTCAAGTTGATCATGGCGATGCCCATGTTGATCCGGTAAACGAAGGCATCCTCGGCATCCGGATATCTCTTCAAGTAATCTCGCATGCCGATCAACGACGAATCATAAAGCCCAAGATCAGAATAAAGCTTGATTAAGTAGCGCCGTGTGGTATTATCCAGCGCTCCTTCAGGATTAAGCTCCAGACAGCGCTGCAAGGCGGAAAGGGCATTATTGAACTGCTTGTTCTTGTAATAAAAATCACCAAGGGTCAAATAGACGTTCGGCAGCACCTCGGCATTCGGATATTTTTCTATGAGGCGAGTCAGGATTTCCAGGCCTTCCTCCGTGCGGTTGGTGACCAATCTTAATTTGCCAAGCCCATATTCTCCATGCGCGCCAAAGTCGGTCTTCTTGAATTTTGATGAAATCCGTTTGAAAATATTTTCAGCACCTTCAAAGAACTTCTCGTCGAGATAACGGTTGCCCAAAGCATAGTCGATTCCGGCGAGATTTTCATCTTCGTCATCATATTTCTTTTCGAATTGCGTGCGAGCCCTCTGCGCGGCAACGACATCACCAAGGCGAATCATGCAGATGATCCTCTGGCGCTCCATGACCCGGGTATCAACTGAGCCCCCTGAGTTCGCCAATAGCCTGGTGTATTGCTCAAATGCCGTGCTAAAATCCCCTTCCTCGAAGCGGTCGTCGGCAAGGTCGAGCAGGACCTCATGACTGTGAAGATCATCCGGGAAGCGGTTGAGAAAACGCTCATAATTGAGCCGCCACTCCTGCTTCTGTGCATTCTGTTTTCCCAGCTCGGCCAGAAGCAAATAGACGTCGGCCACATAATCGCCATCCGGATAGCGCTCCAAATACTCTTCAAGGGATTGCCGGGCCTGTAATAAATTGCCCGCGCCGAAGTGCGCGACCCCGGTCAAATGTAAAATCCTCTCCTGCTCTTCAGCGGTCGCTCCTACCAGTCTCTCGAGCAGACGGACGGCATCCTCAGGTCTTCCCCGGTCAATCTTGATTTGAACCAGGTCTATCTTCGCCGAGGCGGCACGTGGGGAATAGTAGAAGCGATCGATGATTTGGCCAAAATGGCCTTCGGCTTCCTCCAGCTTTCCCTGCTGTAAGAGAGTATACGCGAGACGCTCCAATGCATCCATTACATACCGGCCCCGCGGAAATTGCAGATAATATGAATTCAAATCCGCCAGCGCGTTGACCGTGTCTGCAAGGGCAAAATAGGCTTTGCTTCTTCGATAAAGAGCCCTCTCCCGGGGAGAAACAGAATCCAATAATTGATCGGTTCCGCGGTCGGAGCCATTGGATGACAAAAACCGGCCTTCGCTGTCAATAATCTCGCCATAGATGCCTATGGCTGCGGCAATAGAGTCCTTTTCTCCCCGCAGCCCGATTTCCAGAAGGACGTCTGCCAGTCGTAACTTCACATCCGGAATTCTGGGATCGTCAGAGAATTTGTTCACGAGGGTTCGCATGAACAAGTGCTCATACTCCAGGTCCCAATTCAGGCTATCCGAACGCAGTTTGTCGATTTCATTCAACAGGAGTGCCACACGCAGCTGCTCGTTGCGAGGGGGCGGCGATGCCAAATATTGCAGAAGATAGAGGCGCGCGCTGTCGAGCTGGGCTGATCGTCTCTCGGAAATGTCATCTCGAACGGCAAGCCGATAATAGGAATGACCCACCATCCTGTTTAGCTGATCTTTAGAATCTTCGAGCAGCTTATTTTGTCGGACCAATCCTGCCGTCCGGATTAGCTGTTCATAATCTTTCAGTTTATGAAACATCTGATCCAAAAGGGCAAAAATTGTCTCTTCCCGGGCTCCCGTGACCAGTAGATTGCCGAACAGCGCCGACATGCGGCCGATTTCAGCAGAGGGATCTTCCGGCTGGTAGATGAGATACCATTCCAGTTTATGCTCTACCTCTGGAATGAGGGGGCTGCCTGGAAAATCGCTTCGAAAATTTCCGAGGATGCGCAAAGCCTGTTCCCGGTCCACTAATTTTTCATAGCAATCTGCCATCTCGAATGCCGCTTCATCAGACAGCTCGCTGTGATGGGAAGGCGCAAGAATTTGTTCAAAAAAGAAAAGCGCTTGTCTGGGCTGGCTTAGTGTCTCTTGATAGATTTTTCCCAACTCATAGCGGATGCGATCGCCAAAAGCAGAGTCGCCGGCATAGCGATTTAAGGCAACCCGTCCCAATTCAAGGGCTGAAGCAGGCATTTCGACGGAGTTGTAAGCCCTGGTTAGATTGAGATAGGCCTGCCTTAATCGGAAGCTGTCCGTTTCAGTGGTTTTCTCCAACTCAAGATACTGCTCCAGAAAGTCAACTGCGGATTCCTTATCCTCTGAATTGATTGCCGACTCTATGCCTAAGTCAAGGGCCGCCATTACGAGGGAATTGTTTTCGCTGTTTTGCAGCAGTCGATGGACTGTATCCTTTATCTCCGGATCATTCCCCTTTTGCGCATTGAGATAAATCCATTGCAGCAAGGTCGAGTCTTGCAGCGATGATATCGTTGATTCCCTGATCAATGCCGCCAGGATATCTTCAGCCTGGTCCAACTCGCCGATCTTACGCAGGAAAGCGGCGTAGGACAATTTCGCTCGATGCTGCCATTCGTCCGGCATATCGGAGTCAAAAAGCTGCCGGTACAGTTCCCTCGCCTGTTCCAGCCTGTATCGCTCCGCCAGGATTTTCGCTTTCAGCAGACCGACACGCGCCAACATTGCTCCTGATGGTGAGGCTTCCATCAGCCGGTCTACTTGCGCTTCGGCGGTGTCAAAATCTCTTTTGCGCAAATACAATTCTGCCAGCCTGAGTCGTGCGGCTTGTCGCGAATTCGAGTTGGGATAATCCTGTATTATGCGAAGCCAGTCAGCCTCGGCATTCACAAAATCCAATTGGGAGTGATGCAAGTCGCCGGCTTGCAGCAGGGCCGCCGCCGCGAATTGACTGCCCGGATAGAACAGTGGAAACCGCTCGAGGCTTTGCACCGCGCCCTTGACATTCCCTAACTCGATTTCATTTTCGGATATCGCATAAAGCGCTTCATCGCACCGCACAAAATCGGGATACCTAATCAAGAGCAAACGGAATTGGGAAGAAGACTCATACCATTCCCCCTGCATCTGCAGGGATTTGCCGAGAAAGAACAGCGCCTCCGGAGCACGCGGACTATCCGGATAGATGCGCAGAAATTCTTCATATTGAGTGGTAGCCAGATCCAGCAGCCCGTCGTCCATCAGTTTTTTTGCGTAACTGAATTGGCGCTGTGCCTCGGATTCCTGAGCCGCGGCCGTCGTGGCAAATATGAGCAACACGAAGCCGATAATCGAACACCCCAGGGTATGGGATTTACAGAATTTCCAGTTGCGCATACCGGTAAAGGAGTTTTTTGGGTCCGACCTCGTCAAAATCAACGCTGAGCTTCAGATCGTTTCCCGCACCTTCAATTGCCTGTACAACGCCGACGCCAAACATGTCATGCTTGACCTGACAGCCAACGAAAAGCGGACTTTCTTGACTCTCATTTTCATAGTCTGGCATGGGCTCGTATTCCCGCCCGTGATAGGCCGGTTGACGAATTGGCTCGGTTTTCGGCACAAGCAGCTCCATATATTGGGGATCGATTTCTTCAACAAAGGTCGATATCCTGTTGGTGAAGCCTTCGGTGAATCTCCTGCGATTTCGAGCCCAGGAGAGATACACGCGCTGCTCCGCGCGCGTCAACCCTACATAGAACAGACGCCGCTCCTCCTCGAAGTCTTCCGGATTCTCTCTGCTTCTCATTAGGGGGAAAAGTCCCTCCTCGAGTCCGGAAATCATAACCACGGGAAACTCAAGCCCTTTTGCGCTGTGCAGCGTCATCAGAGTTACGGCGTTTGCCTGTTCGTTCCATTGGTCAATATCTGTTATGAGTGCAACTTCTTCGAGAAACGCCTCGAGAGTCGGGTCTGAACGGGTCTCACAGAATTCCGATATGGCCGAAAGCATCTCCTGAATATTATCATATCGATTCAGGGCCTCAATTGTTCCCTCCTCTTTGAATAGGCGCAGAAAACCGATTTCGTCGTTCAGCACCCGCGCAAATTCATCCAGCCCCAGCGTGTCCTTTAGCGAAAGATATTTTTCAAAAGTCTCACCGAGATCCCTGATCCTCTCCTTCGTAGCAGACAGAATTCCCGGGATTTCGTCAACTCTCAACAATGCTTCATGAAGAGGAATTGAATGCTCCGCCGCATACTCTTGAAGTTTGGTCAGCGTGGCCGCGCCCACTCCACGCTGGGGGACGTTGATTATGCGCCGCAGGCTGAGCTCATCTCTTGGATTTGCCATGATGCGGAGATAGGCAAGGAAATCCTTGATCTCTTTCCGCTCATAGAACTTAATCCCGCCGACTATAACGTAGGAAATCCCGCTCCGGCGCAATGCATCCTCAATAGCGCGTGATTGGGCGTTGGTGCGGTAGAGGACGACGAAATCCTGAAAGTTGCGCTTGTTGCTGCTAATCTCATACCGGATCCGGTTCAGGATCTTCCTTGCCTCATCTAATTCATCGAAGGCTTCAATCAGCACAATGGGCTCCCCCATTTCCCGGGCCGTCCAGAGCTTTTTCTCCTTGCGACTACGATTATTTTTGATTACTGAATGCGCAGCATCCAGAATCACCCTGGTAGACCTGTAGTTCTGCTCAAGTCGAAAAACGTTGCACTCCGGAAAGGACTTTTCAAAGTTAAGGATGTTGCGTACTTCCGCCCCTCGCCAGCGGTAAATTGATTGATCGTCATCCCCCACGACAAATACGTTTCGATGTTCAGAGCCCATCAATCGCACAAGCTCATCCTGGGCCAAATTCGTATCCTGAAACTCATCCACCAAAATATGCCGAAAGCGGCGTTGATAGCGGTTCAATACC
The DNA here is from genome assembly GCA_030624545.1 of Bacteroidota bacterium. Classification (GTDB taxonomy): domain Bacteria; phylum Zhuqueibacterota; class JdFR-76; order JdFR-76; family DREG01; genus JAUXJX01. The sequence goes on from JAUXJX010000105.1 coordinate 5,967, forward strand.
TCGGGGTTCGCGCGAAACAGCTTGACCGGCAAAGTGATCAGGTCATCGAAATCCATGGCATTATTTGACTTCAGGTATTCTCCATAACGGGAGTAAACCTGACGTACGACCTCTTCGAATCGATCGGTGGTTGCCAATTGTTCGGGTTCGGTCATGGCGCTCTTGTGCCGGCTGATCATAGAGCGGACCAATTGAGTGGGAAATTCCTTTGTCGAAATACTCAAATCGGCCATAATCTGCTTGACTGCGGCCAGTTGATCATCGCTGTCGTAGATCGCAAAATTCCGGGCATAACCAAGGTGAGCGCTCTCGATGCGCAAGATGCGCGCAAAGATGGAATGAAATGTTCCCATCCACATCTTATTAAAATCCGTACCTAGCAGACTCTGCATTCGATTCCGCATCTCTCGCGCGGCCTTATTGGTGAACGTAACCGCGAGAACATGCTCAGGTGGGACCTTGTGCTTTCTGAGTAAATACGAAATTCTACGGGTAAGCACCCGCGTCTTCCCGCTTCCCGCACCGGCAAGCACAAGAGCCGGACCGAGTGCTGTCTCAACAGCCACACGTTGAGCCTCATTGAGATCGTGAAGAACACTTTCAATTTTGCCGGAACTCTTCTTCGCCACTAATTCTCCTTCCGCAATTTCTGTTTCATGTGGAAGTCTCTCCTGATTCGATCCAGATTCTCTTTCGCTCGAAGGTGATCGCTAAGGCTCCTGGAGAAAGTGTGGGTGCCGTCTCCGTTCGCAACAAAATACAGATATGGAACATCCGCTGGATGGATGGCGGCAAGAATGGCTGATAGACCCGGATTGTTGATAGGCCCGGGCGGTAGTCCCGGATAAAGATAGGTATTGTAAGGCGAGTCGATTTTCTTATCTTCGTTGGTCAGTCGACGGGGACCATCCGTTATGATGTACTGCAGCG
>JAUXJX010000099.1 GCA_030624545.1 Bacteroidota bacterium
AGGCCTCCGCCAATAATGCCTGGTCGGATGAACGTTTCAGCAAATAGTCTATCTTAATCGTCGACCTTGGAAGGCCGACCAGAATTGCGGTGATTTCAAGAAGATCGTCATAAACTGCAGGTTGAATGTATCGACAGTTCGTCTCGATTAGAGGGAGCATCACACCATCTTGTTCCAGAGCTTTGTAAGGATATCCGATCTCCCTCATCATTTCCGTTCTGGCGCATTCATACCACTCGAGATATCTTGAGTGGTGGGCCACCTGCATTTTGTCGGTCTCAGCATATCGAACGCGAATTGTCATCGTGGCGGCGATCATTTTTCTTTCCATGCCCCAAATTTTCGATATCTCGCAATCCTCTGCTCGATCAGGTCGCACGCAGGAATCTCGCATAGCTCCCTAAGATGCCGAATAATAGCTCCGGATAAAATCTCTGCAGCCTTATCGAAATCTCTATGGGCGCCACCAGTTGGCTCGGCAATGACCTCATCTGCCATGCCCATTTCCAAAAGATCCTTTGCGGTGACTCGCATTGCGTCCGCGGCTTCCTCTGCCTTTGAATTGTCTCTCCAGAGGATGGCCGCACAACCCTCCGGAGAAATCACCGAATACCAGGTGTTTTCAAACATAATCAGGCGGTCGGCAATGCCAATTCCGAGAGCGCCGCCACTAGCACCTTCTCCAATGACTACTGACAGAATGGGTACCTGAAGACTGGACATTTCGAAAAGGTTTTTGGCTATGGCTTCTGCCTGCCCTCGTTCTTCCGCACCAATTCCCGGATAGGCGCCTGGAGTGTCGATAAAGCAGATTATGGGCAGCCTAAACTTTTGCGCCATCTGCATAATCCTTAGGGCTTTTCTATAACCCTCAGGATTCGGCATACCAAAATTGCGAAATAATTTGTCCTTGGTGGACCTGCCTTTTTGATGCCCAACGATGGCGACGTTCAGATTATCAATCCTGCCGATCCCCGACACGATTGCCGGGTCATCGGCGTAGCGGCGATCACCATGGAGTTCAATAAAATCCTTGACAATCCGTTCAACCATGTCCAGGGTATAGGGTCTTTGAGGATGGCGTGCAAGTTGTACGCGCTGCCACCTGCTAAGATTAGAGTAGATGTCCTGGCGAAGCTTCTGTGCTTTTTTTTCCAGGTGAGCTATTTCTTCGGACATTTCTACGTTTTCTACATAGCATAGCTCCTTCATCTCCTCGATCTTTTTTTCCAATTCGATGATGGGCTTCTCAAAGTCGAATACATACTCGGCCATATCAGGACCTTTTGGTTAAGCTTTTTACCAGAATTTTCAAATCGAGCCAAGGAGAATAGTTTTTTAAATAATGAATTGCTAGTTTCTCTTGGCGGTTAAGAGAATCCTGGTAGTCCTTCATCCCCACTCCAATAGAAACCAAACCCGGCTTCAAGCTAATTAGAGAATCATGAACCTGCAATTGATTTTCCTGAAAATGAAATTCGCCTCCAACCAGTGTCAAATTCCCCTTCAACACATTCAGCAGAATAGGTATCTTTTGCAGCTTGGATATTGGCAATTGGTTTTTCTTTGAAAATGCAAGAACCTTTGTCGGCCTTTTGTCATTAATCTCCTCCGGAGAATAAGCACCGGAGCTGGCAGGAGATTTGGCGTGGTCCGCGTCCGAAAAAATCGTGAATTTCTTAAGCCGATTGCCGCCAATCATGAAAATCGGCCAAATGGGCAGGCTCAAAATCAAAATGGGCAGCGAAATTGTCCAATCCAGGAGTCTCTTCAAGAATCGGTATGAAGGAAGGCCAAACCGATATTCAATGTCAACCAAAGGAATATCCCCAAGATAATCCACACTACTCCCGCCTATTAGAACATCCATTTTATTTGAGGCAATTTTGAATTCTATTCCGGTATCTTGGGACGTAGAAATTAAACCTAAGATTTTCTCATAAGGAAGCGTGTGTGTACTAAAAATGACTTCATTCGCGTGAGTCTCTCGAACGTAGTAATGCAAATTCTCCGTTTCGTGAAATAACGGCAGTCCGGCCGCTCCATTAAGCTCGGAGACATTCGCATCCGTCAATAGCAAGGCTACCACTTCAGTTTCGGACCACCTGTTCCGCTGAAGCCTCTTGACCAAAGTGGACAGGGACCTGCCCTCGCCGACAATTATGGCTCTCCTTCTTACATATCGTTTGCGAAATCTGTCGAGCGAGGCCCAGCGGCTCTGTTTGGCAAGAAAGTATAATACCCATCGCCAGCCCGGTATTAGCAATAAATTAAACAAACCGGATAAAAGCACCACCATTCGCGAAAAAGCCAAAAAATTTGCGAAGTAAGTAATCGTCGAATTCACTGCCAGTCCCAAAAGAACGGCCGCCACTGCTCTTGGACAACAAATTTGCGGTGTCCATACAACTCGAAGAAATAGAACGCAGCCAACCATACCGAAGAGTAAATAAGGGTGACCAGCAAATATGGCTCTAAATGGATCAGGGACCCAAATCGCAGAAAGATGGCACAAACCAACGATAGGTTTAGAAAAAACAGATCTAGAGCGGGCCACTTGATTCTTGACAATCCGCCCTGAATAAAGGAGATGGTTGCACGCACCCTAATGCCAATGATTAAGAACCACTGTGGCAGGAATAGATACTTACCCCGAAAGTGTTTTCTTACGAACAGGAGCATAGCACGATAGAAGAGTAGCAGGGTATCAAATTGGGCCTTCTTCGAGCTTGCACCTTTGTAATGAACAATTTGAGTAGCAGGCACATAATAAATCTTCCAGCCGGCTTTGCGAATGCGATAACACCAATCCAGGTCTTCCCCATACAGGAAGAAGCTCTCATCGAGAAGTCCGACCTCGTCAACCAAGTTTCTACGTACCATCATGAAGGAACCGGAAATGGCCTCCACTTCGGTTACCTCATCAGGATTGAGATATGTCAGATTGTAGCGGCCGAGATACCTGTTCTTGGGAAAAAGACGACTGAGACCGACCAGCTTCGTAAATGCCACCCATGGCGTCGGAAAGCTTCGTCTGCAGGCCAATTGCAAACTGCCGTCCGGATTGAGGATTTTGCACCCAGCCATTCCCACCTGTGAATCTTGCGAGAAGAAATTCAACAGGGTCTCAAAAGTGTCTTCCTGCACAATTGTATCCGGATTCATTAAGACAATGTACTCCCCGCTGCTTTCTTGAATTCCGCGGTTATTGGCGCGTGCAAAGCCGAGATTTGTTGGATTCGAGATGATCCTCACGTCGGGAAAATTCTTTTCGAGCATCGAAACACTTCCATCCCATGAGGCGTTGTCGATCACGATAATCTCAGCAGAAAGATTCCGAATCGCTTTCCGGATAGAGTGGATTGCCTGGAAAAGGAAATCCTTAACATTGAAGCTGACTATGATGATGGATAATATAGGCTTCTGCACGTTCTATTCGACCTTTCGCACGAGGTCCAGAAACCTGAGACGCCAGACCTCCCAAATAGCTTCGTGAATAATTTTCCTGGACATTTTGGAGGTGCCAATTACGCGATCAACAAAGACTATGGGGATTTCTTTGATCCGGAAGCCTTTTTTCCACGCTTTGAAATTTATTTCGATCTGGAAAGAATAACCGTCGGAAAAAATTCTGTCGAGATCTATGCCTTCCAATACCGTTCGTCGAAAACATTTAAAGCCGCTGGTGCAATCTTTCACGTTCAGACCGGTAATCAAACGGGTATATAGATTTGCCCCGTAGCTTAATATCAAGCGGCTGAGCGGCCAATTGATCACGTTTACGCCCTGGACATAACGGGATCCAATGACAAGATCATATTCCTGAACGGCTTTCAAGAAATTCGGAATCTCTTTCGGGTCATGAGAGAAATCGGCGTCCATTTCAAAAATAAAGTCATAGCCGTCGTTCAATGCCTCGCGGAATCCCAAAACGTAAGCCGAGCCAAGTCCGCCCTTCTTCTCTCGTACAATGAGCTTTAGGTTTGCATGCTCCTTTTGTGATTCTCTGACCATCTCGGCCGTGCCGTCCGGAGAACTATCATCCATCACGAGTATGTCAAGGTTTTGAATCCTCAACGCAGCAATCTCATCTATCAGCTGGCGAATGTTGTTGGCCTCGTTGTATGTGGGGATTACAATCAGGCAGCGCTTGTTCTGCATCATTTCATTAACTTCTTCTAGTTTGCGGGGGTCCCTCTGAAACAGGGGGGATGAGGATTCAAATTCCACAAGAGGTCCAGAATAGTTAAATCGCGATTTTCGGTTCGGACACGGTTTCTTTCAACTTTTCAAGGTTTTCGCCCAGCGAAAACATTTTGCTATCAAAAGAATTCTTGACGCATGAAACATCAAGTCCAACATCCAGAGGTCTTTTCGCCAATTGCTTGAAATATCTGGTCTTGACCCGGGAAATCAAAGCAACGTTAAGGCCAAATTCTTCGGCGATTGCAACTGCGAAATCAAAGCGGGACACCGGTTCCAGACCTGCCACATGATATAGACCGTTTGCATTTTTCTCCAGCAATTCCCGGCATGCTTGGGCAAGGTGATCTGCGAGGGTCGGATTGCCAATTTGATCATCCACCACGCTAATGGTTTTATTGGCTCGAAGCTCTTGCAATACCCAATTGGCGAAGTTTATCGGAATGCCGATTCCATTTCCAAACAAAACAGCAGTTCGAGCTATCAAGTGCTGGCCATCACTATCCAGAACTGCCTTTTCTCCATCCAACTTCGACTGTCCGTAATAATTAATTGGATTCGCCGTGTCCGACTCGACATAATTCCCCTTTCCGCCATCAAAGACATAATCTGTAGAAATATGCAGAAGCTTGATTTGGCGTTGGGCACAGGTACTCGCCAGATATCCTACTCCTTTTGCGTTTACAGAATAGCACAACTCTTTTTCTATTTCTGCTTGATCGACTTTCGTGTACGCCGAAGCATTGAAAACGATCTCCGGCTTCACTTCATTAATAACTCGCTCCAGAGACAACCGATCTGTGATATCCAACCGAAAATACTCGTTGCCATCACCAATCACCGAATGAGAACCGAGGTCGGCGCCAACCACACGAGATTTCTGACCAAATTCTGAAACCGCCTTCTGACCCAACAGCCCGTTACAACCTATGACTAATACCTTTTGCAATTCATAATTCCTTTCCGCATAGAATCCAACACCGGTAATCAGTGAACCTGGAATTCTCGCGAACTGGCTCTTGACTATTCGTAGGGATAAAAGATATAAAATAGCAGAGAAAGTGCAAACAGAACCCACAAGCCGGAATTTAATTCTTTTTTTCGACGACCTACCAGTTTGCATAGCGGATATAAGACAAAACCGGCAGTCATCCCCACACCAATGTTGTAGGTAAAGCTCATCAAGACGACAACAGCGAAAGCCGGGATCAATTCTGTGTAGTCATCATAATCAATTCTTCGCACCGGCTCCATCATCATGAACCCAACAATAATTAGGGCGGGACCGTATGCCTGGGCAGGAACCGAGGTTAGAATGGGGGCAAAAAAGAGGGAGCACGCGAACAGAATAGCAACCACCACAGACGTAAAACCAGTGCGCCCTCCGGCTTCCACTCCAGCCGCAGATTCGATATAAGTACCTGTCGTTGATGTCCCGAGTAGAGAGGCAAGTATCGTCGCCAGGGAGTCCGCGAGCATAGGCTTTTCGATTTCGGCAAGATTCCCCTCTTCATCCAGGAAACCGGCACGTGCGGATACTCCAATGAGGGTTCCCATGGTATCGACAAAATCCATAACGAACACCGTTAGAATCACCGAAACGAATCCCCAGGTGAGAGCTCCCGCGATGTCCAATTTCAAAAAAATCGGCGCTAGACTTGGAGGCAAACTGATAAATTCGTCCGGACTTGGCGCCACCCCAAACAGAAATGAAAGAACGGTTACCCCCAATATGCCAAACAGCAGTGCACCCCTTATTCTCAATATCATCATGGCTGTAATTCCAAAAAAACCCAAAACGGAAAGCAACACGGCCGGACTTCTGACTGCCCCTAACTTTACAGGGGAATCTGCCACAACCAGGCCGGATTCATTCAGGCCAATGAAGATCAAGAATAGCCCTATGCCCACGACAAAGCTATACTTTAATCCGCTTGGTATGGAATTAGCCAGCCAGGTACGGGTTTTTAGAATGGTGAGAATGAGGAACAAGACGCCGCCGATGAAAATTGCGCCGATGGCTGTCTGCCAGGAATATCCCAGAATTTGCACGACTGTGTAAGCAATAAAGGCATTCTCTCCCATATATGGAGCGATGGCAAAAGGGCGCTTCGCATATAAGCCCATAATCAACGTGCCGAATATGGCGGAGAGAATAGTTGCCACGGTTGATGGGCCTTTCGGTATGCCGGCAGCGCTCAAAATGGCGGGATTCAATATCATGATATACGACATGGTTATGAAGGTGGTAATCCCGCCTACGATTTCTTGCCGGTAGTTGGTTTCGTGTCGTTCGAACTCGAAGTAGTCTCTCATTTCAAGGACCAACATTATTCTTGAATAACTTCAAACGAATTTGTGGCACATATCTGGATTGGGGATATGATGGACGCACGATACGGCTCATTAGAGGAAGTAATATGCTAGAGTTTTGAGCCTTCAGCACGAAATGCAGATAATTTGTTTTGAATTTCAGGACTATTCACTGCCAATATTTCTGCGGCCAGCACTGCGGCGTTGCACGCCCCAGCCTTCCCGATTGCGACCGTTGCAACCGGAATCCCTGTGGGCATTTGGACCATCGACAGCAGCGCGTCCAAGCCATTCAACTCTGAGGCTGAGAGCGGCACGCCTATTACCGGCAAAGTCGTTTGAGAAGCTATGACGCCGGGTAGATGGGCTGCCATGCCGGCCGCGGCAATGATCAATTGGGTCCCGTGATTCTCAAGCCTTGAAACATATTGCCTTAAACCCTCGGGATTTCGATGGGCCGAAAGCACTTTTACTTCACTGGAGATTCCGAAATAGTCCAGATACCGGAGACAAGA
>JAUXJX010000114.1 GCA_030624545.1 Bacteroidota bacterium
GATTAATCGCAACACAATTCCTTAATCCTGGGGATAGTATCATTAAATCGAGGCTGTTCTTGAGCACCCAATAGCAGACCGCAATTTTAGGATAAATAATCTCGATTTGTAGTTAACGCGAATCAAAAACGAGGGTCTTTTTTCTTTTATCCTTATACCTGATACCCTGCCTGTGTTTTGTTCCTAGACCTCTATCCTTGCTCCACTTCCATGGGTAACGCCATGAATGAGGGTCAAATATTCCCGTAGATGGCGCGTGATCAAATAGTTATCCAATACGAACTGGTGCGCCTTTCTTCCCATTTCTTGTTGCTTATCACGATGATAAAGCAAATAACGAGTGCGCAATGCAGTGCCTTCCGGTGATTCCACCAAAAAACCAGTGTGGTGATCTATTACCTGCAGACGAATGCCGCCGCAATTGCCGCCGATTACCGGCTTTCCCTTCCACAGGGCCTCCGTCACAGTAAGCCCAAACCCTTCTTTTACGGATTTCTGCACAACGATGTCAGCGGCGCGCTGAATTGCGTTTATCGTACGGTGGGCATCTGAAGGCAAAAGCAGCACATGAACGTCAGGATCATCGGCGGCAGCGGCGTGGACTTCATCCAGAACCGCCTCTCCTTCCGGATCATCATTAGCGCCCCCGCCGGCGAGGACAAGCTGCAGGGACGGCACAAATTTTCTGGCCAATCGATACGCGTGGATCACGCCCAACGGATCTTTGAATCGGTCGAATCGGGAAACCTGCGTGATCAAAGGTCTATCCATGTCGATTTTGAAACGTTTGCAAACGGCAGCAATTTCGTCCTTCTCGAGATCAATATTCTTGTCGCTGAGAGGATCTATGCTGGGTGCGATGAGGTATTGAGGATGCGGAAGGGTCTTAGCGAAATCGGCAAGGGAAAATATGCTCGCATCATAATCAACGACGAAATTTCGCAGGTATTTCCAGACCGGCCGGAAAGGATGGCTCACATCGATATGACAACGCCAGACCCATTTCCCCCTTCTGTTTGGGCAGAATCTTAGCAGAGGAGCAGGTTGAGGATCGTGAATCACGACGATATCTGATTCCTCAAGCATAGTACGCATCTTCTCCGCGTTCAGCTCATTTGTCTCTTCGTAGGCCTGCAACATCGCCTCCGGTAATTCGACAACACTCCCCTGTAGCCCATTATGAAAACTCTTTGTGCATTGAAAGAAGGTTTGGTTTCCATCAATGATCTCCCAGTTCGTATGAATCCCCAGGTCATTCATCAAAGGAACCAGTTTGTTTAATATCTCGGCAACTCCGCCACCCTCTTTGGTTGAATTCACATGCACGACTTTCATTCCTTGCAGAGGCTTGGCTAATTGGCGAAGCTCGTTGATAACGGCTTCGCCTGTAACTTCGGCATAGCGGTTGAGTTGGGTCGTGGTCATAAATTGCCTCCAAAATAGCTTTTGAAGATATCCGAGAGCTGATCCCGGATCTCAGTCAGCGTAGGAGAATAAGGATCCAAATTCGCGATTTCAGACAGCAAATCTGAATGATTACTGCCCAATCCTGCGATCCATTCTCTAAAGTCATCAGTTTGATCCGGAGTGCGTTGCCTGGCATCGATAAAATGGTAAAAGATGCTTCCTAGCGACATTGCAGGAACAGCCTTCGCCAATTCAATTGGCTTATGAAGCAGCTTATTGGTTGTAAACACCACGGCCTGTGAAGTAATGAAATTAAACTGCTGATTTTGCTTTGCCCATGGGACGAGAGGGCTCTGGTCAAGCCTCTCTTCTATAACCTCAATCAGTTCTTGCCGCAACTGTTCTATATTATCCATACCGGTGGGGTCAATCGCACCCAGATGCTCTGCAGTTCTTCTGTCGTGGAGGGCATGTCGAGACCAGGAGGCAAAATCGTTGCTGTATTCCGGATCATCGAACCTGGCCCGTAGACGACCTCCCCAAAAGTGATAATAGATGCTGGCAGGGTCGATGGTTTGAATGCGGTCCTTCAGCTCCCTGAGGTTCTGGGCCCTGACGCCGCTGGCGAGCGCGATCAAAGCACAGTCCTTAATCACAAAAGGCCTGTTATTTGTTCTATTTGTTGACATTCTTGGTCTCCTGATTCCAGAATTAATCCGCAAGCCATTGCCAGTTGGCTAATTGATGCCTGGTACTTAAACCACGCAGAATTTGGAAATGATTCCGTAATTGAAAAATGGTTCGTTACATTGATCGTCAGAAAAGTTTGCATGCTTTATTGATCGGCTCCACCTTTCGCATTTTCTTGAATGATCTGGATTATTCACCGCAGAGGTCGCTGAGAACGTAGAAATTAAACAAAAAAAAGTTAAACAGACGCATTGATTTGCCAAATGGTGCAGAACGAAGTGCAAGAAAAACTGAGAAATACCATGTTTGAGTCTCGTGAAAACGACTCGGTGCCCTCTGCGCGCTCTGCGGCTTATGAATCAGTTAGGTTAATCACCATTAATGATATTGATTTATCAATTTCGTCCACATATGCGTTTAGGCTTGTCAAAGCCTCCGATTGTCCGATCGCAATCAAGCGATCCCCTTTCTTGATTTCCATCGTTGAAGGGGGATTATAGCTGAATACTCCATTTTCTCGGAAAATGCCAACAAGCATGATATTCAGGCTCTGCAGAAATTTTACTTCAGCGATTGTTTTTTCATGCAAGGCCGAACGTGAACCGACCACGATTTCTTCGAAGTTCAAATCTATTCCCCTGTCGCTTGCTACAAGATCGATAAAATCTGCAACGCCGGGACGCAACAGCAGGTTAGCCATTCTAGCGGCGCCGATTTCATACGGCTTTACGATCCGGTCGGCGCCTGCTCTTTTCAATTTCGTTTCGGTTTCCTCTTCAATAGCTCGGGCAACCACAAATAGATCCGGGTTTAGAACCTTAACGGAAAGAGTTGTGAAAACATTTTCCGCATCAGAGGCCAAAACGACAGCCAACCCTTTCGCCCTTTTTACGCCGGCCTTCAACAGCACCTCGTCCTGGGTTGCATCGCCATGCACACATAGACAGCCCAATTCGATCAATCGATCGATCTTACCGGCGTCCTTCTCCACTACAACAAAAGGCAAATTTGAGGCTGCCAACTCCTCGCAGATCGGCTTTCCCAATCGCCCAAAACCACACACAACGTAATGGTTTTCAGTTTCTTGAACTTTCTTATTCACTCTACGCCTCCGCAATAATTGTGGCACAAATATCAATTGCGCAGCCCGTCCGCCAATGTAGGCAAAGGTACCCACCCCCGATATGATCAAGCCGATAGTGAAAACTCGACCGACCGGCGTCAGCGGGCGTATTTCTCCAAAACCGATCGTGGTGATCGTAATAACGGTCATATAAAGCGATTCGAGAAAAGTCCATTTCTCGATATAGACATACCCGACCGTCCCGACCAGAGTAATGGCAAGTAATAATAAGAGGGCTGACCTGATTTGCCGCATTTCTTTTTCGATTCAATTCGTTCGCCAAGCTGCACAATATAAGAACGAAATCCTTATTTTACAATATATTCTGAACAAAAATGATCATAAACACAAATTCCATAGCACTATTCGTTGACAAATCGCGTTTCAATTGCTATACTGTGGCAGAAATCTAAGACAGGTTGAACAGGATATTCTTGAGCGATCCTCTCAGAAATCCTGTTGATCGTGTCTAAAAAGATCTTTACTTTTCAGTCTGAATAGGTCTTTGAGTTAAGCTCGTCATCCTTGTTGAATATGGACGACAAATTCATCATTCGTCAGCTTCAGAACAACGAAGAGTTTCTGGCCTGTGAAGCCCTGGAGCTGGAAATCTGGGGCCAGAACTTTTCGGAATGCGTTCCGCCGTCGCTATTGATGGTCAGCCAAAAAGTAGGGGGTGTAACGGCAGGTGCTTTCGATGAAAAGGACGGGCTGATTGGTTTTGTTTATGGCTTGACCGGATGGAAGGATGGGCGATTGGTGCATTGGTCCCATATGCTTGCCGTACGGAAAGAGCACCGTGACAAACACTTAGGAATCCGTCTGAAGGAATTTCAAAAAGACTTCGTGCAAAAGTTGGGCGTCGAGATCATGTATTGGACCTACGATCCGCTCGTTGCCAGGAATGCCCATATTAATCTGAATCGACTTGGTGTTAGCGTGGAGGAATATGTGCCGCACATGTACGTTGAGGGGAACGAAGCCGATCTCCACCGCGGCATCGGCATGGATCGGTTTGTTGTGAGATGGGATATTTCTCAGCCAAATAAGGACGGAAAGTCCAAAGAATTTCCTGATGAACGTTTTGTCGAAGTACCGATCATAAATACCATACCTTCCGAAACGAGCAGCGGAATTCCAACTATGCCGAATTTAACAGACGATTCAGTTGTCCGTGTCGAAATCCCCTGTGACATCCATGCTATACAAGAGCAGTCTCTGGAGATTGCGGCTACGTGGAGGGAATGCACGAGGCCGGCGTTTGTTCATTATCTGGAAAGAGACTACCGGGTAGCGGGATTCCATAGAGACCGGGAAAACGGCCAATGTTTTTATGGTTTGACCAGGAATGAAGTTTGATTAGGAATTAATATAGCCACGGAGACACAGAGAGCACGGAGAGTGATTTTTTCTCTGTGTCCTCCGTGACTCTGTGGCAAATGAAAATCTCGAAAGAAGAATTGTATGCTTCAAATCAACAAAATCATCTTACGCGAAATTCGACTGACTCTCGTAGAGCCGTTTCAAATTTCCTCGGGCACCTCTTCAGAAAGACGCATTTTCATTCTGGAATTCCGGAATCCCGATGGGATCATCGGCTGGAGCGAATGCGTGGCGGGCGGTAATCCGAACTATTCGCCGGAAACCATCGACACCTGCTGGCTGGCTATAGAAAAATGGTTTGCTCACCGTGTCCTTGGCAGGGAATTCTCAAGTCCGGAAGAAATATTTCCAGCGTTGGAAGAGGACATTCGGGGGCACAACATGGCGAAGGCTGCTATTGAGATGGGCGCCTGGGAGCTTGCGGCCCGCATCAAACAGATTCCGCTTGCGAGACTGATCGGTGGTACGCGGGATCAAATTGCTACGGGTATCTCACTCGGAATTCAAGAGAGTCCGGCCGTTTTGGTCGAAAAAGCCCGGCTTTGTCTTGGCCTGGGATACCGCAAAATCAAGATGAAAATAAAGCCCGGAAAGGATATTGAGTACGTTGCTGCCGCGCGGGACGCTTTGGGACCGGATGCGCCGCTGATGGCAGACGCGAACAACGCCTATTCCCTGGACGACATCGATCACCTTCGTCAACTCGACCAATTCGGCCTGATGATGATCGAGCAGCCGCTGGCCTGGGACGATGTTGTGAAACATGCCACTCTGCAGAAACAGCTAAAAACGCCGATCTGCCTGGACGAGTCGATAACCAGCCCGTCAAAAGCAGAGGATATGGCGGCCCTCGGTAGCGGTCAGATCATCAACATCAAGCCAGGTCGGGTGGGCGGATTTGCCCAGTCTATTGCGATCCATGATTTTTGCCAGGGGCATAGCATTCCCGTCTGGTGTGGGGGGATGCTGGAGAGCGGCATCGGCCGGGCCCACAATGTCGCGCTGGCCTCGCTACCCAATTTTGTTTTACCCGGCGATGTGTCGCCGAGCAGGCGCTATTGGCAACGCGATATTGTTATTCCTGAATGGACAATGGACAACACCGGCATGGTGAAAGTTCCTCTTGACAAACCCGGCATGGGTGTCGAGGTGGATGTGGATTGGATTGAAAACTTGACTGTGCGGATGGAGACCCTGACTGCGTAATCAAATATTGTCCACCCTGAGCGGAGTCGAAGGGTGGACAAATTAACATTCATTTCGCAGGAGATTTTTTCAGCACATAATTCTTGAGGACAAACAAAAAATGATAAAGGCTGACCGACTACTTTCGAGATTCGTCCTAGGCATTTTTTTTCTGATTCCGACGGCACTGACGGGTCAAAATCCAAATTATGACGAAATCACGAGGCACTTGGACGATAATTATTCCTATCTGGAAGCCCTTTACAAGCACCTTCACATGAATCCAGAGCTTTCCTTTCATGAGGAGCAAACCGCCAATCGAATAAGCCAGGAGCTACTAAAGCTTGGGTTTACCGTTACTCCAAATGTCGGCGGCTTCGGATTGGTTGGTGTGTATACGAATGGTGATGGGCCAACCGTAATGATTCGCACTGACCTCGATGCCCTTCCGGTATCAGAAAACACCGGGCTCGAGTACGCCAGCCGTATCCGCACCACGGATGATGAGGGCAATGAGGTGCCGGTCATGCATGCTTGCGGCCATGATGTGCACATGACCTGTTTCGTCGGCACTGCCCGCGTGTTGACGAAAATGAGGGATTCTTGGAGCGGCACGCTGGTAATGATCGGTCAGCCGGCCGAGGAGCGTGGCTCGGGGGCACGGGCCATGCTAGCAGATGGGTTATATGAAAAATTTCCACGTCCCGATTTTGCGCTGGCCCTCCATTCCAACGCAACGCTTCCAGCCGGCACAATTGGGTACTGCGAAGGCTATGCCCTGGCGAATGTGGACATGGTAGATGTGACCATTTATGGCGCCGGCGGTCACGGCGCTTATCCCCACACCACGAAGGATCCCATCGTGCTGGCGGCAC
>JAUXJX010000322.1 GCA_030624545.1 Bacteroidota bacterium
AGAATCCAATATTCGTTCTTTCCTTATAGATTTGAGTGATGCCACAAATGAAAATGCCGGGTTAGCCAAGGTGGAGTTGAGGCAACAGATCGTAGAATTGAACAAGCCGATCACCGTGGCTGCCCAGATCGAGAATTTCGGAGAGCAGGATTTTGATGAGCTAATGGTTCATGCATATCTCGACGGCACGCGCGTGGGTCAAAACACCCTCAATCTGGAGGAAGGCCGCAGCGAGGAGACTAGTTTTAATCTGACACTCAAAAAATCGGGCTTTATCTCCGGGATGATCGAGTTGGACGATGACCCCTTGCTGGAAGACAACAGGGGTTATTTTACATTCTACCTGCATGATCGAATTTCCTTGCTTCTTCTGGGCGACGCTAATGATTTGGAATATATCAAGCTTGCCCTGGCGCCCAATCCTGAGCGCAATCAACTATTTGAGTTCACTTCCCGGGTGCGTCTTCAAAACCTGGTTCGTCCTCTGGCCTATTTCCCTCTTGTAATTGTCGCCGATCCCTTGCTGCTGTCTGAAAGCGATGTCGCGAAGTTGGTTCAATACGTTAACGGAGGCGGACACATGATCTTTTTTCCGGGAGCGAATACAGACCTTCGTACAACCAATGAGCGGTTTTCAAAACCCCTGGGAATTCCTATATTTCGTGAAAGTCGAGGGTCCATTAGCAATACCGGGTCATATATCACCTGGGGAGATGTGGATTTCAGGCATCCGATTTTCTCCACCGTGTTTCAACGCAAAGCCGAAGACCTTGACTCGCCACAGCATTATTTTCGCCTGGTACTGGACGCCGAATCTTCGGGCGTTGACGTGATAAAATACAGCGATAATTCTTCCTTTCTTCATATTACGCAAGTGCAAAACGGTACAGTCATTTTGTTCACTTCCGCTTTGGATACGCGCTGGAGTAATTTTGTTTATAAGTCGATTTTCCCGCCCTTGATATACCGGTGCGTAATCTACCTGGCATCGCAAAATCAGCAGAGGGCCTCCACGGCCATTGTGGGAGAGGAAATTCGCAGTGACGTGTTTGATCCCGAAGCGTCTTACACCATTATCCGTCCGGATGGCGTTATGGAAAAAGTAAAGCCGGAACAAAGTGGAGTAACGATGCAAATTCGCTATGCAAATGCCAAAGTTCCGGGGATCTACAATTTGATGCAATCGGATGCCATCCTTAAGCAGTGGGCAGTAAATGCAGATCCACGTGAATCGGGTTGGGAGAAAGTTCCCCTGGATGAGGTAAAGACGCTTTTGGGGGGCCAGGTAACAGAACTCTCTTTAAGTGGTGAATTTGCCGAAGAAATAAACAGAAATCGATTCGGAAGTGAAATAACCAAATGGTTCTTCTTGGCCGCCTTGGCCTTTATGATTATGGAGATGCTGCTTTCGCGGGAAGACCTTCTGGCTGGTGTTCCCCGGCTTAAGAAAATCTTGAAGGAGGATACCTAGCCTACGTTGCTCAATCCTGACGAAGAATTTTCAAGGAATAGTGTAGAACGTGCAATTCTTGTCGGTAGCATTTTGCCTCGACAGGGCCGCCATGATGTTGACGAATATCTTGATGAACTCGCCCTTTTAGCAGACACGGCCGGGGCGGAAGTCGTCAGGCGGGTTGTGCAAGATCGAAAAGCAATCGATCCCGCCTATTTTGTTGGAAAGGGAAAAGCGAAGGAAATTGCCGAACAGGCCAAAAAGCTGAACCTCGATCTAGTGATATTTGATGACGATCTGACCCCTGCCCAGATTCGCAATCTAGAAAGCATGACCAGTGTGAAAGTCATCGACAGAAGCGGTCTCATCCTGGATATTTTTTCCAGACGGGCGAAATCGAGGGAGGCTAAAACACAGGTCGAGCTTGCTCAATTGGAGTATTTGCTGCCCAGATTGACGCGTCGATGGCAACACCTGTCGAGGCAAGAGGGGGGTATCGGCACCAGGGGTCCGGGTGAAACACAGCTTGAAGTGGATCGACGTTTGGTTGCAAAGCGCATCTCCACGCTTAAGGCTGAATTGCAGAAGATCTCCCAGCAGCGTGATACAAGGCGCCGAAATCGGAGTGATATTTATAAAGTCGCCATGGTTGGGTATACCAACACGGGCAAATCGACTCTGCTGAATACGTTGACTTCTGCAGACGTGGCCACCGAGAACCGATTATTCGTTACTCTGGACTCTACAATTCGCGGTTTATCCTTAAGCCCACAGCTCCGCGTTTTGCTGATTGATACTGTGGGTTTTATTCGAAAACTGCCCCATCACCTGGTTGCCTCCTTTCGCAGCACCCTGGAGGAGGCGGTCTCGTCCGATTTGCTACTCCACGTTGTGGATATCAGCCATCCTATGTTTCAAGACCAGATTGAGTCGGTCAAGCTGGTGTTGTCAGATTTGAAGATCATAGACAAGCCAGCAATCACAGTATTCAACAAGATCGATCTGCTCAAGAACAGGAATCTCGTCGGCCGTTTAAGAGATGAATATGATCCCGCGGTATTCGTTTCGGCTACACGTGGTTATATGCTCAGCGATTTGCTCGACTCTATTCGAAAAACCTATGAACACGAAGTAATTGACACGGATATTGAACTTCGTTCTCACGTGTCAGAGGTACTTGCTGAAGTGGGTTCTTTGGGAACAATTCTCGACACGGATGTCCGGAATGGCAGGTTTCATCTGAATTTTCGAATCTCCCGTGTTAATTTGAGAAAGCTGGAAAACCGGCTGCGAAAATTTCCAGTCCCCGAACTCAAGACGGACTAGAGGAACACTTGGGCAAAAACAATTCTGATTCAAGAAATATTCGTGAGCGCATTAAGAAAATCAGCGCTGATTTAGCTCCAACGCTCATAAAAATTCGACGGCGCCTGCACGAGCATCCGGAGCTTTCGTACCAGGAATTCGAAACCACAAAATACCTAACGCGTTGGTTAAAAAAGACATCCGCAGAAATTCGTACTGAGTATGCCGAGACCGGTGTTGTGGGCGTCTTGCGCGGTTCAGATTCCGGACCTGTAGTTGCACTACGCGGGGATATTGATGCCCTGCCAATTAAGGAGACGACCGGACTGCCGTTTGCTTCAAAGAATCCGGGCGTGATGCACGCGTGCGGTCATGATTCGCATGCAACCATGACGCTGGGCGCGGCACTCATTTTAGCGCAGCTCAAAGACGAACTGAACGGAAGCGTGAAAATTATCTTGCAACCGGGCGAAGAGAAGAATCCGGGCGGAGCGTCTATTATGGTGAAGAATGGCGTTCTAACAGATCCGGATGTGGATGTGATATTCGGCATCCATTCTGATCACCGTCTGGCAGTGGGCCACATCGGTTATCGAGAAGGCGTTGCGATGGCGGCAGCAGACGAGTTTTACATTACCATCAAGGGTAAGGGTGGACACGGCGCCTTTCCTCATCTTGCCGTGGATCCTATTGTTATCGCGGCACAGGTTGTTTTGGGCCTGCAAAAAATTCGCAGTCGAATGGTGGATCCCCATGATCAAGTTGTTGTCACGGTGGGTAAGATATCAGGAGGAAAGACCACCAACGTTATTCCGGATAAAGTCAAGCTGATTGGGACTATCCGTACTTTCAAGCCGGGACTGGCCCAGGAAGTAGATGTCATGATGCGGCGAATGCTCCAAGGAATTACCCACGCCTACGGTGCGGAATTTGATCTTAATGTAGATTATGGTTCCCCGGCCTTGATCAACGACAGAGAGGCCACTCATTTTCTGCTGCAGTCCGGGAAAGAATATTTTGGCGGGGACAACTGCCATTTTACTGAAAAACCTAGTTTGGGCGGAGAAGACTTTTCATTCT
>JAUXJX010000052.1 GCA_030624545.1 Bacteroidota bacterium
GGCCCAATGAGCTTGAATCCCTGGATTTCGATGTCGTCGTCGTAGAAATTTGATACATAACTGGCGCCCGCAAAATTCTCCTCCTGACTGAGGTTGGAAGTCTGGCGTTTGGACTTAATGACCTCCCTTGATCCTTTTTTGCGGTCCCAAAATGCCTCTGAGATGCTTTCGGTGATGAGCACAATGCTCGAATCGTTCTCGAGCCTTTGGCGCGTGAAAGCATCAACCCTGTAGGAATAGAGCTTACTGCGCCAGATCTTCTTTCTGCGAATGACCTCTCTCATGATCGAGACCGCGGGGTCTTCCGCCGTTACCACCACGGCGCCCAGATCGATGACAACGGGCTCGAGTAAGATTAGCTGCTCCTCTTTTGATGCCGAAGTGATGGGTATTCTCGTCGACGCATAGCCGATGTAGCTTACCAGCAATGTTGCGGGCAGCTCTCTTATTTTTAGGGCGAATTTGCCGTCATCGTTGGTGATGGTGCCGCGGTAGGTTCCCTCGATCTGGATATTCGCCGCCGGCAGGGTCTCGCCGGTTTTGGCATCCTTTACCGTGCCGCGAATGACCTTTTGGGCTGAGAGGAGAGAGGGGCTGAGGAGAAAAAGGAAGGTGAGAAGAACGAACAGAGATTTCTTCATGGCAGGTTTATTAAAAAGCATACCACAGAGAACCCTGAGTAGACACAGAGGTCACAAGAGAATTCCCTCAGGGCTCTCTGGGCAACCTCTGTGCACTCTGTGGTTAAATAGAAGCGTATTTTCCCCTCCATACCGCCCAGAACTACGCCTTCGCCCTCTGCACCACCATCCTGGACCAATTGCGCAGATCATCCAGCGCTACATAGATCGTGGGCAGAATCAACAGCGTTATGACCGTGGAGAAAGTGAGCCCGCCGACAATCGCCCGCGCCATCGGAAAATACGGAGGGCCGTTTCCACCGATCTGGGTGGTAACCACGCAAAGCGGAACGAGGCTGAGCACGGTGGTTCCGGCGGTCATCAAGATAGGTCGCAGCCGGTCCCGCCCGCCCTGCAGAATCGCTTCGTTCCGTGAAACTCCACGGGCCCGCAGTTGGTTCACGTGGTCTATGAGCACGATGCCGTTGTTCACCACAACGCCGATCAGAATCAGGATTCCGATCATTCCCATAACAGACATGGTAGTATTGGTAAACATAAAGAACCAAAATACGCCGATGATCGCAAAGATGATTTGCGTCCAGATTGCGGCCGGGAAGATGAGTGATTCAAACAATGCCGCCATCACAAAATAGATCAACGCCAAGGCCAACAATAAGTTCATGACCATGGTGCTAAAGGCCTCATCCTCTTCATCAAAGCGTTGGCCGTAATTCCAGGTGTAGCCGGCCGGGAAATTATAATTGTCCAAAGCTTTGCGAATTTTACTCTTGGCCTCGCTTACCGTTATGTCCTGGAGGTTCGCAGTGACGCCCATTGATGTGATTCGATTTTCACGACGGATGGTGCGAGGCCCTCTGCGCACGTCAAACGTGGCCAGAGATGCCAGCTTGACCGGCTGACCTGAGCCGTTGATCAAAGGCAGATTGCGGAGCTGATCCAATGTCTGCTTATCCTCCGCCTGAAACTCGAGGCGGACATCTATTTCGCCATCTTTGTCACGGAAGCGGCGCAAATTCATGCCGCGCATGGCAGCCGAGACTGTATTGGCAACCTCCTGTGTCGAAAATCCATATCGCTTTGCACGTTCTCGGTTTACCTTCACGTGCACTTCTTGCTCTCCCGCCTCCGCCTCGGAACGGACATCTTGCAGTCCCGGTATCCGTGCAAGGGTCCAGGCAATATCATGAGAGAGTTCTTCCAACTCCTGGGTGGACTTCCCGACCAGTTGTACCCTCACGGACTCATCCCGGCCGCCCATGCCTTGCCATTCGAAGGACGGATTGGCGATGGCCAGCTTGGGCAAGTCCTCCCGGATCTCTTTCTTGATTTGATTCATCGATTTATTGGCATCGTCGCCCTTCTTGAGAAGAATGGTCGACATGGCGTAGTTGGTCTGGTAGTAGCTGTAAATCGATTCGATCTCCAATTTGTCCTGATTTGCGAACAGATGCTCTTCAAAGACATCCACAGCATCTTCCACCTTTTCCAGGGCGTAACTTCCATTGATGTGATAATGCAGCCTGAGCCTGCGATCTTCAGGCTCGTCAAACATTTCCATTTTCATAAAGGAAAGGGGCACGGCGGTACTGAACAGAAGCAGCAAAATGAAAACAAAAGTCAACCTGCGATGTCTTAGCGTCCACTCCAGAACTCGGCCGTAAGCATTAATCAACTTGTCGATAACCGTTGCCTTGGTCGTCTTTTTTGGGGGACGCATCCGCGAGACAAACAGTGGCACAATGGTCTGGGCCATCAACAGCGATGCACCTAGAGCAATGCATATGGTAAGCGCCACGTGCTTCATATACACCGCGACGCTGTCATTGGGACTTACGATGTTGGGCAGGAATACGATAGCGGTTGTGAGAGTCCCGGCAGAAATCGCAAGGCTAATTTCCTTTACACCGGCTATGGTTGCTTTTTGAGGCTCGTGCGGATTCAGTTTCTGCTGCCGGTGGATACTCTCCGTCGCAACGACGGCATTATCCACCAACATCCCGACCGCCAGCATGAGCCCCATCATGGAAAGAATATTCAGGGACAGGCCGAGGAAATATTGAAATGCAAGTGTGACCAACAACGAAAATGGCACTGCAAGTGCGACGATGAGGGTCGTGGAAATCTGGCGCAGGAAAAAATAGAGAACCAGCATGGCCAGCAGACCGCCAAGAATTCCAGACTTGAGCAGTTCGTTGATTGAACTCAGAATCCCCTCACCTTGATTGCCCATGTAGTAGATGGAAATCCCTTCCATTTCCGGGTTCTTGCTGATTTCCTCAATTTCGTCAACAATGCGGTCAGTCACCTGGACGATGTTCGCGCCGGCTTCTTTGAAGATTTCAAGACCGACGGCGTAGCTCCGATTCAGATGCCGGCCATGATCCAGCCTGGGAGAATCATAAACGACTTCGGCTACGTCTCGAAGCCGGAGATTGTTCTCGCCGATTATCAGCTCACCAATCTCTTCGACCGACTTGAATTCACCAACCGGACGCACGACAAAGCGGCGATTTCCATCATGTATTTTTCCGGCCGCCACCGAAAAATTGCTGCGGCGCAAAGTCTCCACCAACCGGTTAAGGTCTACATTGTGAGCGATAATCCGGTCAGCCAGAAGATTGATGCGAATCTCCTTTTTTTCCACGCCGTAAAGATCGACCTTGGAGACGCCATTGATTCGCTCGATCCTGCGCTTCAAATTTCGATTGAGCATATCATAAGCATTCGACAAATCGCGGTTGCTCGAGACTCGAAGCGTTAGTATTTCCATATCGGAGGTGGACCATTTTCGCACGAAAATCCGTTCCACGTCGGATGGAAATTGACTGCGAATGCCGTCCAGCTTTTCCTTTGCGTCCAGTGCTTTAAGGTTGATATCCTGGCCCCAGGTAAACTCGAATTGGATATTGGAGCCGTTCTCGCCGGAATGGGAGGTCATCCGTCTGTAGCCGCTGATGGTAGCGAGGGCCTCTTCCGCAGGCCGCGTAATTTGCCTTTCCACCTCTTCCGGCGTAGAGCCTGGGTAGGGAATATCGATATTTATGAAAGGCGCGTCGAGATCGGGAAAATACTCCAGGGGGAGGAGCTTGGTCGAAATGAGTCCCATAACCACAAAACAAGCAAAGATCATTAGAGTGGTGACCGGGCGGCGGATGGAAGTTTCGGTGATGTTCATGTCGGACCTTGTCTGAATTCGGTTATATGGCGCAACGGAAAATCCTAAATATTCCGAGAGTTTCTTTCACTTTTGCCCTTTGCCTTTTCACTTTTGTCCTTTCACCTTTGCCCTCTGCCCTTTCACGTCTTTACGGCTTTCGATCCATCACAACATACATAACCGGAATAACGACCAGGGTCAACATCGTGGATACGAGCAGCCCACCAATTACGGTAATTGCCATGGGCGCACGCACCTCGGCTCCTTCACCGAAGCCAATGGCCAGCGGCAGCAATCCGAGTGTGGTGGTTACGGTGGTCATCAAAATTGGTCTTAACCTGGATCGCCCGGCTTCGATTACCGCCGCGATTTTTTCACGCCCTTTTGCGCGCAGTTGATTGATGAGATCAATCAAAACGATTGCATTATTCACAACGATTCCCGCCAATAGAATCAAGCCGATAAACACGACGACGCTTATCGTAGAGCCCGTGATAAGAAGGGAAAAAACGGCGCCGACAAGGGCCAATGGGATCGAAAAGAAAATCACAAACGGATGCAGGAATGATTCAAACTGGGAAGCCATTACCAGGTAGACCAGAAAAACGGCCAGCAGCAGCGCAAGAATCATGGAGCGAAAGGACATCGCCATTTCTTCACTTTGTCCCGCCAGCCTGGTTACCAGGTCATGGGGAATCGCGACCTTATCGATCACCGAGTTGATTTCCTCCGCAGCAGCGCCAAGATCGCCATAGCGCAGGTTGGCGGTGACCAAAGCCACGCGTTCCTGTCCCACTCTCCGGATTTCTCCCGGACCAATCTCGACGGAGACGTCCGCTACGGCTTCCAGGGGAACCGGACGCTCGCTTTCGGGATTAACAATCAGTTTTCTGATCCTCTCGACTGATTCGCGGTCCTGCTCACGGGCGCGGACAAGCACGTCAATTTTTCGATCGTGCCAGGAATATCGGGTAGCCACTTCGCCGCGGACTTTGTTAACGACTCGATCCGCGACTTCATAAACGGCAAGCCCCAGGGCCGCCACGCGCTCACGATCAAAGTGGATCTGAACTTCCGGATGACCGCTTTCCATGGAGGATTTGACGTCGGCAAACCGGTCCGAGGTCTCCAGGCGCCTGGCAATCTCATTGCTGACCTTTTTCAATTTGTCCAGGTCGTAACCAAGCACTTCGATCTCAATCGGCGTTCTAAACGTGAACAAGCTCGGACGGGCGAATTTATATTGAGTTCCAGGCAAGCGTCGCAGATCGCTCCGCAGCACATCCATGGCATCTTCTTCGTCCATCCGTTTGGAGCCTTTCACCATCACGATGCTCAGCTCACCCCAATTCTCACCACCCTCCTCGGGATTGGCATCCATCCTGTTTCCGGTGCCCGCCACAGAAAAGGATGTTTTGACCATGCTGATCGACTCCGCTGATTTCTGGATCTTTGCGATTGCGGCATCAGTCTGCTCAAGCGGCGTTCCCGGGGGAAGCTTAAACTCCACGCTGAATTCACCCTGCGAAAGCTGCGGAATCAATTCGACTCCCAAAAGCGGGACCAGAAAAAGCGTAATCACGAACATAACGAAGGAAGTTGCAAGAACCAGCGGCCGCCTGCCAAGAGCCCATTCGAGCAGCGTTGGATATCGATCTTCAATTTTGGCATAGGTTGCGCCAAATAAGCCAAGGAATGGACGAAGAACGAACTTTATGGCTTTTGAGATGATTCGCACGATTTTCAAAAATCCGCGCGCGAAAAAAATTGGAATGGAAGTGAAAAGAAAAACCCGGGTCTTGCGCACCCATCCGCCCACTCGTGTCGTCGGGACAATTGGCGTGACGGGAGCATCCACAGTTTGCGGCCGGCGAGAGAGAGAAGCAAGCATAGGGATGAGCGTAAGAGCCACGGCAAGGGAGGCAAGCAACGCAAAAGTCACTGTGAGCGCCTGGTCACGAAATAGTTGCCCGGCAATGCCTTGTACAAAAACCAAAGGGAAAAATACAGCGACGGTTGTAAGAGTAGACGCGGTGACAGCGGTGCCAACCTCGCTGGCGCCATCCCGGGCGGCAGTAAGCGGAGCCTTCCCCTGCTGCCGGTGGCGTGAGATGTTGTCCAGCACCACAATTGAGTTATCTACCAGCATTCCGATTCCTAACGCGATGCCTCCCAGCGACATGATGTTCAGGGTGAGGTCGGCGCCGTACATCAAATTGAAAGTTGCAATCACCGATACCGGAATTGAAAGCGAAATGATGACTGTCGACCAAAAGTCTCTCAGGAAAAAATAGAGAACGAATATCGCTAAAAATCCACCGATGAGTCCGGCAAAGATTACTCCGTTCACGGCCTGTGTGATGAACGTGGCTTGATTGTAAACATTCACTAATTTCATTTTGTCGGGCAATATGTTCTGTACCCGCCTCAGGCGTCTTTCCACGGCACGGGCAACGGAAACCGTATTGGAATCCCCTTCCTTGTAGATCGCGATTTCCACTGCTTCCACGCCCCTCATGCGGATAATGGCCTGGCGTTCCTTGTAGCCATGGCGGACCAGGGCGACGTCGCGGAGGTAGACCGGTATGCCATTTTGCGTGGCGATGATTACATCGCCAATTTCTTCTACCGATTGGAATTGATTCAGTGTGCGCACCAGGAACTGCTGGGTCCCCTCTTCCAGTCTGCCGCCGGACAAGTTCACATTTTCCGCACGCAACTGATCGGCGATTTGCCCTACCGATAGATTGAGCTGTGCAAGCCGCGCCTGATCGACCAGCACCTGGATCTCATCTTCCAGGCCGCCGCTCACTTTTACGGCCGCAACACCGACCGCGGACTCCAGCTCCTTCTTGATCTCTTCATCTGCGAATCTGCGCAGGAATTTTAGCCCTTCTTCATCGAAAGACTCACCGCTGCCATTTGTGGACGAGGTGAGCGCAATTTTGACTTCGCCCTCTTTGGAATCTTCCTCCATTGGTTTCGTGAGATAGAGCCCGAATTGCATGATCGGATCCAGCGAAGGATCGAAGCGAAGGATAATTGGCCGTTGAACTTCGAGGGGCAGTTGCAAAACATCCAGTTTTTCGCGCACATCCAGGCTGGCAAAATCCATGTCTGTGCCCCAGGCGAATTCAAGCACGACATCCGATTGGCCGGAACGGGAAATGGATCGGACTTGATTAACATTCTTCACCACTCCCAGGGCTTCTTCGATAGGCTTGGTGATGAGGTTTTCGATTTCAGCCGGTGCCGCGCCAACGTATTCGGTTCGGATAGTCAGCGTGGGAAAGCTTAAATTTGGCAGAAGATTTACTTTGAGTCGAAGAAAGGAGACGGTGCCAAACAGCAAAACCGCGATGGTAAACATCGCAATCGTTACGCGTCGGCGCGTGGAGATTTCGATTAGTTTCATAGATTGGTCCGTGCTATACGTGCTTTCAGTTTACGATTCTGGATTCTTTTGGAGACCATATGGAATACACCCGATATTCCCCTCTCGAGATGGGACAGAAAATGCGGAAGCATTTTCAGGGGTGTGTAACCCAACTGTCTCCTACTCTCACCTACTCAGGCAGAATCTCTACCTTTGCACTGTCCTTCAGACTTCCCTGGCCGGTCGTCACAATGGTCTCGCCCAGCTTGATTCCGTTGACGATTTCAATCTGCCCCTCATTACTATATCCTGTCAGCACAACCCGGCGATAGGCAAGGCTGTCCACAATAACAAAGACCGCGGATTCCGTATCCTCAGCCAGGATGGCGTCTTTGGGCACCAAGAGTGTGTTTTCGTGGACATCATAAATAATGTTGACCCGTACAAACATGCCGGGCTTCAGTTTTTTCTCCCGGTTTCGCACGCCAACCGTGACTTTCACGGTGCCGGTCGTGGGATCCACTACTGGGCTGATCCGCTCTATGGTTCCCCGGTAGGTCGAGCTTTCGAGGGCATCCACAGAAATCGTAGCCGACTGGCCTATCTTCAACTTGATGATTTCCTTCTCAGGAACGTAGAGAACCGCCCGCAGGGGATCAAAGCCGGTTATCTTAAATACGGCTTCGTTTGTTAAAACCATTTTCCCGACTTTTATGCGGCGATCTGCTATAACCCCGCCAATCGGAGCCCGGATAGAGGAATATTCAAGATCCAACTTTGCCAGATCGAAGGCAGCCTTTTGCGATTCGTATTCATACTTTGCGCCCTGGAATTCTTCGGCGCTGATCAGCTTTCGGTTGAACAGTTCTTTGTTCCGGTTGAAATCATTTTCAAGCTTGCGGAAATTCGCTTCTGCCTGGGCAGCTAAAACCGCCAACCTTTCATCGTCCAAACGAGCGAGAACCTGTCCGGCTTGAATCGTCTCGCCTTCCTCCACGAGGATTTGCGCCACAACCCCGCTGACCTTGGCCACGACTTCGGCCTCATCCTCCACTCCAAGGGTTGAAGTGCCCGAAAAAAATGCTGCCACACTTCCCGTGCTTACTTTGGTTACCTCAACCGGAATTCCCGGCTCAGCTTTTTCCCCGTTCTTCGTCTTGGACTGGGAATTGGTTCCACAGTTTGCCAGAGCCAGTGAAAGTCCCAGTACGCCCACTAACGCAATGAAACGCCTTAAATATAGCATGGATTTTTCTCCCGATGTACGGTCTGTCGAAGACATCACACTCAATCTTGACAAAAGTTACGTGCCGCCCAAATGAGATGTTGCACCGTTGCTCCGAATAACTTCTTCAATACAGTTCCTTTGATTCAATTGGATAGACAAGTCTTATTCGGAAAATGTTGCAGAGTTTTAGATTTCCGGAAGAATTTCTAGCCTTTACGATTTATGAACCGCAAAGACGCGAAGAACGCAAAACACAATAAATAACGTGTCATAATCAGCTGGAATTTAGAGTGATTGAAACAGAGTTTATTCCCATGAATTCCATATAGGTTTTTGTATCTTGGCGATCTTGGCGCCTTGGCGGTGAGATTTTGTGAATAATTCGACTAGAAGAGAATCAGAGCGCAGTGTAAAGAGACAACGCCGGAGCGATTGTCTTCAAAGAACCACTCCGGCGCCATCGGGAGGTTATGTCATAATATCTTCCGGGGAGGTTTTAAA
>JAUXJX010000432.1 GCA_030624545.1 Bacteroidota bacterium
GGGCTAATGTCAGATGTCCCTTCGGGACATGTTTCGTGCCACATCATAAATCGAAAGCTCAACATAAGTATTAGATTGACATTCTCCTCCAGCTCGAAATCCAGACCCGCGAGGATCAGAGTCGATTTTGCACAGCTGGAAAATGGAAAACAGGAGATTTTCTCGCCGTCCGGGTTCGGATCGAATCCCCGGTCTATTCTGGCGAACCCCCAGGTTTTTTTGCCAAGCTTTGCGGCAGCGAAGTCATTTTGCAAGGAAACTTGGACTTTGTTCCTTTAGCGATCTAAAAGTTCTTGCATTTCTAGAAGCCTATCTGTATACTACATGCAAATCGGTGCCTTATGTGGATACACTCTTGGGGATTGAATTCTCAAAGCGGAGGATGCACACCATGCGACTGCGAAGAAAGAAGATTTATCTGTTATCTTTGTGCTTGATCCTGGGACTCAATACACTTCCACTCAGCGCTCAGCAGCCCGATGCCGATAGCCGGATGAGCGAGCCCTTAAGTCCACGGAACGCAAATTACACAATGGACGTGAAGCTCGATGTGGAAAAGCGGCTCATCAACGGAACGGAGGTCCTCAACTGGCGCAACACCACCTCACACCCGACCGATGAACTGCAGTTTCACCTTTACTATAATGCCTGGCGAAATACCACGAGTTCCTACCTGAATTCGATTCGCTACCGGACCTCCTTCAATTATTCAGACTATGACGAAAACGACTGGGCGTACTGCGACGTCCAATCCATGAAGGTCCTGCCCGGCCATGGCTTTCCGGAAACCGATCTAACTGCCGCTCTGGAGTTCATTCAGCCCGATGACGGCAACGAGGATGATCGTACGGTTCTGCGGGCTCGCCTGCCGGGTCCTGTGGGTCCGGGCGAAACCATCAGCCTGGAAATCCAATGGGAAACAAAGGTTCCGCGGCCCTTCTCCCGCACCGGGGTGCGCGGCGACTATTATTTTCTGGCGCAGTGGTTTCCTAAGATCGGGGTTTTCGAGCCCGACGGCGCCTGGAATTGTCATCAGTTTATTCAAACCGAGTTCTATGCCGATTTCGGCGTTTATGATGTGAAGATGACGGTGCCCACCGGCTGGATTTTGGGCGCTACCGGTCGAGAGATCGAGAGAAACGACAATGGCGACGGTTCAACCACGCACCGTTACTACCAGGAAGACGTGCACGATTTTACCTGGGTCACTACGCCGCATTTTACCGTGCATACGCAAAGGTTCGAAGATCCCGATTTGCCTCCGGTTGAGATGCGCCTCTTGTTGATGCCTGATCACGCAGGTAAGAGAGACCGCTATTTCGCGGCGACAGCATCTGCCCTGAAACGCTATGGCAGCTGGTGGGGAGCGTATCCCTACGGACACGTTACCGTCGTGGATCCGGCTTATCGCTCCCGTTCGGGCGGCATGGAGTATCCCACATTTTTTACAGGAGGCACGCGCTGGCTCTCTCCACCGGAGATGAGGTCCCCGGAGAGTGTTACTATACACGAGGCCGGCCACCAGTTTTGGTATGGCATTATGGCAAACAATGAATTCGAATACGCCTGGCTGGACGAAGGCTTCAACACCTACTCGACCACGCGCACCCTGGAAGCAGACTACCCGCCGCCGGTTCTCACCAGGCGCTATTTCGATGGCTTTATTCCTGTCGTCTTTTCCAGCGTGAAATTGGCACAACGAACTCAGGGCGCGGACCAATACCTGGGATTTTACTCAACCCTCAAGCGCGATCCCATGTCCACGATTTCGTGGAAGTTTGGCGCGAACTCATATGGTTTGAATTCGTATGGCAAGCCGGGCATGATGCTGCGTACACTGGAGAACTATCTTGGCTGGGAGACCTTTCAGAAGATCATGTCTACCTATTTTGAAAGATGGAAATTCAAACATCCCCGGCCGGAAGATTTTTTTGAGATTGTCGATGAGGTGAGCGGGCAGGACATGGGCTGGTTCTTCGAGCAAACCTACAACAGCTCCAGTGTATTTGATTATGCGGTTGGCAGGGTTGTTTCAAAGCAAGTAAAAGAGCCGCACGGCTACATCGAGCTTGATGATGAGTTGATTTTCCAGGAAGAGAAAAGCGTGAAGGACAGTACCGATGAGGAGAAACAGTATCAATCATCAGTCTTTGTCCGGCGTTGGGGAGAAGCGATTTTTCCGGTTGAGGTGAAGATCACCTTTGATGACGATGAGGAGATCCTTGAGCACTGGGAAGGCAAAGCCCGCTGGACCCGGTTCGATTATCTGAAACCGGCAAAGGTCGTTCGAGTAGAAGTAGACCCGGAGCACAAACTTGCTCTGGACGTGAACTACTCCAATAATTCATGGGTGAGCAAATCCCGGGCCGAAGACGCTTCTCTCAGGTGGGTAACCAAGTGGATGATCTGGCTGCAGAGTGTGGTGGAGTTTTTCGCATTTTTTTCGTGAAATGAACTATTTGAACCGCGAAGTCGCCAAGATCGCGAAGAGCAAAACTTTGTGTTCTTCGCGCCTTTGCGGTTAAGAAAAAAAAGTTTGAGGTAATCCAAAATGAGCATTTTCGAAGCATTTCGCAGCGGTATTCGCAATGTAAATCGCACCAAGCGCTACATTTTTATGGTCTATTTCATTAATCTGTTTATCGCCTTCATTTTGGGTGGGCTTGTGGCTGCAGCCATTGAAGACTCTGTTGGCTCCAGCCTGGCTGGTGAGAATTTGCGTACCGGTTTTGACGATCTTTGGTACGACAGTTTTCGAACTGAAGCATCGGGGCTTGCCTCGACATTCGAGCCCGGCGTAGTCGGCATTGGCGCAATTCTGAAAGGACTAGATGCATTTCTTCGCGGCGAGCCGTCGGGTGGCTACGAAGTCATTTTTGGTGTCGGAATTTTTTTCATGATCATGTGGACTTTTTTCTCGGGAGGATTCATTTCGATTTATGCCCGGACGGAGGAGCGTCCGGCCTTTTTACAGCAGGCGGCGCGATTCTTTCCCAGGTTCTTGATTCTCTTTATCATGGCAGCCATTCTTTATTCGCTGCTTCTCGGCCTCGTCATGGGCTGGCTTTCTGATATTGTCAATGCCATGACGCGGGAGACAATCGACGAGCGGTTTGCCTTCGTGCTTACTGTGATCAA
>JAUXJX010000094.1 GCA_030624545.1 Bacteroidota bacterium
TCACCACCAGTGGACTTACCCGTGTATCTGCTACAGTACCAATCTGATTGTTTCCCGAAATATATGTTATGCGATCCGGTGGATTCTTCTCCCCTATCGCTGTATAGACAACAGGATTTCCGTCCAGTCCGGTTGACGTCGCTTCGACTAGATTCACGCCCGGTGAATCACTCAAAACGTAATGGGAAATGGCCTGGCCAAGAGAGTCACTATAGACCGGCTGACTTTCGATCATAAAACTCCCTTCTGTCTCCGGTATGAAATAGACCGGATGATTCGGGAGGGGATTGTCGAACGCATCGGTTATGGAAACGACGAGCGGACTTGACAACACAGTTCCCACGCTGCCCTGTTGTCCGGTGCCGGCGGCCAAATTGATGCGACTTGCATTTAGTGCGACGAATTCCGCGATGCCCGTTTTGTTCAAAACGATGTTGTCGGTAACGTTTTTCACCGTAATATTCTTTTGCTCAGCCTTGATGGACGACATCGCCCCGATTACTTTACCCAGACTGTCCGTTAAGGTTGTTGGTTGTTCAAGAAAGTTCAGTTCTCCGCTTGAGAAAATACGAACTTCCATGCCAGGGATCGGATTCATGAATTTGTCACGAAGAGCCACCGTAATAATTGACTTCATTTGTCCGTCAGCAGAAACCGGAGTGGTAACTGAAATATCAGAGCTATCAGGATCGGTCAGATCCGGAAGCCCGTCAGCAAGAAACGTTATCGGAGAGTTTGCGAGCTCTTCGATTCCGTTGTTCGTAGAGACTTGCAAGAGGTTAAGTTGGACCCCGGCTTTCTGGTCCAAGACCCATTGTATTTCTGCGATACCACTCGAATCCGTCTGAATGACCAACAGACTGTCGACAGGGGAGCCAACAATTCTACCATTTCCAGAAATGATTCGAAATTCGACCTCATGTTCAACGACGGGTAGGTCGTTGGGACCGGTTACTTTCACCCGGGTGGATTCAGACAATGGCTTGCCGACTACTCCCGACAGGTGAGTGCCGGTAAGACTCACGATTTGAGAGGCGGCACTTGCGGTTGCCGATGCTTGAAGGAGTGTGGGTGATCCCGCCAACGGCGAGAATCCGTCCGAAGAAGTCACCTGGACAATATTGCTATTCAGACCAATTTGGTTTCCGAGAGTGAGGAAAACGGAAGCTTTTCCAACCACGTTTGTATTCCTAACGACCACCGTGTCATTTCCGGAATCCAGGAATCCTCCACCTGATATTACACTAAATTCCACAGGATGACCGGCTACCGGCAGATCTTCGTGATTAAGTACTTGAACTTCAAAAGGTTCAACCAGTTGACTATTCCGTACACCTATCTGATTGTTTCCCCTGGTTATGGATACCTTTGCTGCGTCATTATTGCCGGAAGCGAAGAAAACGACTGGAGATCCTACCAGGGGGGTCAGCCCGCTTGAGCTGGTAACATGGACAATATTCACATCCTGTCCGACTCCCGGGCCTAGGCGCAGGGTGGCTGAAGCTATACCCTGCTCATCTGTCGGAACGGTTTGGACGGTATCTATGGTCTCCAAAAAGACGCCTCCCCCCGATTTCACATGAAAAGTAACGGGGTGATTCTTAATCGGCTCATCAATTGGATTTGCAACTTTTACACGAAAAGGAGCCTCGAGAGGTTCGTTAACAAGACCAATCTGTGAATTACCATCGACGGGTTTAACCATGTATGCAGTCGGTGCAAGCGCAGATGCGACAAACTCGACCGGAGACCCCTGCAATCCCTCCTTCTGCACTTCAACGCGGTTCGTGAAGTTTCCGAAATTCCCGCCCAAGACCAAATTTGCACTGGCCTGGCCAAAACTGTTTGTCGTGTCGGTCAATTCGCTCGCACCACCAACAAATGTACCCCCTCCTTCCGTAACCTTGAATAAGACGATCTCTCCCTGCACGGGATTGCCAAATGCGTCGGATACTTGCACAACGAACGGTGTGATGAGAGGAAAAAGGACCAGACCGGCTGCGCTGTCCCCGGAAACCTTTGTCAGGCCAAAGGCTGGTCCGGCAACGACAGAGGCCGAAAACACGATTGGCGAATTCTCGAGACCGTCTGCTCTGGCATGAGCGACATACTCGCCAAGTTGACCTCCAATTGTAAGATTTGTTCTTGCAGTACCGCTGGCATCGGTGTACGCGGTGTCGACAGAAAGTGTCCCACCTAGGTTGGATGTGATCTCAAAAATCACAGGATAAGCTTCGATTGGGTCATCCACAGCATCCAATACCTTCGCCTCAAATGGAAAAGGCAGCATAGATCCTGCTGCGCCAACCTGGCCTGAGCCTGAAACGTACTGTATTTTTACAGGGATACCAGATGTTGCCGTCCCGACAAATTCAACAGGAGAACCTTGCAGCCCGTCTGCGTGCGCTAACGCTCGATTATCAGGTCCATCAGCGGTCAGAACCATCACCGATGAAGCAATCCCATCGGATCCGGAGAAAACCGGCTGAGATTCTTCAAAATGGCCGTTTCCTTCAACCACTTCGAAAACAACCGGATAATCCGCAACAGGATTGTCATATTGGTCAGCAATCAGTGCCGAGAAGGGATTAGCCAATGGAAATCCTGCTTTTCCATTTTGATCATTTCCCGAAAATTCTACAATCTTAAATGCCGGTTCGGGATTAGATCGAACCGTAAACAAGATTGAATCCGGGAGAGCGGGCGTACTGGCCCGGATCACAACTTCGCCCGCTTGTCTTCCAAACTCCACATACGCTCTCGAAAGACCAGAGACGTCAGATGCATAGGATCCGTCTCCGCCAGTCCCGGATGGCAGGAAAAACGGGTCTTTGGTTATGATCATTTTATCCAATTTTCCTTGCTCATCCATTTGTTTAACCTGCAGAGTATGAATCCCTTGCGACAAATACACCTCGTAAGGATCCGCTTCCGGATTCGACGTTCCGCCTTGTCCCCTGGAGGAAACTTGATCCCAGGACCAACTAGACTGATAGTGTGACTGGAATACATCCCAGGTGATTTCCTCGTTGTCATCCACGACAATGATGAAGGAATCTTTTGAACCCGAGCTTGCTTCCGCGCGTCCCCAAATCACATATTCACCATTTTCAGGAACATAGAATTTGTAAGTCGCTTTGCCGCCATCATCAGATCCAGCCGGGACCCAGATAAACCTACCACCCGATGCATTGTCTTTCCTTTTCCTACCCATTGGGGCCTCGAGTATTCCACGTTCGGCTTCAATGAAAACAGTCCCATCCGGATGGGCTGGAGGCAACAGTCCGGCGTCCCCACTAATCTTTTCAAAGTCTACGTTGCCAAAATACACCGGAGAACCCATTGCGTCGGTGATCCGAACGACCAGAGGCTGCTCCAGAACCTGGCGAATAGCACCTTCCTGTCCGTCCCCGGAGACGTAGGCGAAATCACTTGGGACTGCCTGGGGCGAATATGAGTAAAAATTATCCATTGCGACGTTTGCGCTTCCCCGAAAGATGACTCCGCAATATTGTGTGGCGTCATTGCCGAGAATTTTAGCGGAGTCAGATAAGATCCCATAAAAAATATCGTCTACAAAGACTGCGAAATGGTGGCCTGAGAGGTCAGAATACATGAAGACTCTCAGAATGGAACCGGAAACAGGATTCGACAATTCATGGGAAAAAGAATTTAACATCTGGCCGGGGATGCCCTGCAGAACAGACCATAATTGAAATTGATTGGATCCGCTTTCACTCTTTATCATATATCCGTCTGCCGAAAGAGAGGCTGCACTGAGCTTAAGAAGGACGCCAATCTTATCAATTTCTCCCTGCGCCGCCTCAATCCACTGAAATCCAACCTCATGTGGGGAAACCGGTGTCTTCAAAACTGCAGACGAGCTCCAATCTTCTAGTGTACTTACCGTCCGCATAGCACCGTTGCCGACTTCAACATCGTTCGACGCCTCCCAAAGATCGCCAATTTCATTACGGCGTAAATCATCAAGGAAATAGACGGTTTGGAGTGTATTGACCAGCACAACGTTAGAGATGCCGGAAGCGTTATCCTCGTCATCCATCACCTTGATCGCAACATAGTAGGTAGTGTTTTGATCAAGTCCCGATATGAAGGCTCTTTCGCTCTCGCCGGGTGCGGAGGGCTGTATAGCGATGACTGCTTGAGAGGCGTTTTCAAAATTGTTGTCATCAATAGGAAAAGTTGAAAATCTTAGGTCGTAACCGGCTGCCAGGCCCGTGAGGCTGTCGTCTCCGGTGGCAGTCCAGCCGAATTGGGCCACGGTCGCTCCAATGTGCATCAAACTTAGATTTGAAACTTTGGCAGGCGGGATTTCGTCCACTGCATTGGAGAGGTAGAAATCATCGATATTGTTGCTCAAGGCGCCGCGCAGCATCACACCGGCAAATTTCACCTCATTTGCTCCTGGCGGGCTGGTTGAATAATTGATATGGCCAAGTGGTATATCATTAATGCTCACGTCGATCTCGAGTTGCTGCCCTTTGAATCCCCAGGCCATGAAAAAGACATCGTTAGGTTGAGGAACCGTGGTTGCATTTACATTGACGACATTGCTGTCGATCCTTCCATCCTCAAGAGTCCAAAGCCGCAATAAATCGTTGTTAATTGTCACCACGAATCCGTCCGCATCTATCAAGGCGGAATTCATTAAGATTGCGGCGCCAGTCTCAGCGATCCCCGGTTGGCTGGCATTTGGACCAAATCGAAAAGAGATCCTGTTTGGATTGACGATTGAATTGACCAAAGCAAGCTGATTATCCCAAACCGGATCGGCTGACGTGTTCTCCAGTTCGCCATTCTTGATTTTAAATTTTGGATGGGTATTCCAGTTGGGACCGAGAAGAAATCGATTGTTGAAGTCATCCGTGAACGTATCTCGATTCTTATATTTGGAAAAAGAATTGATTCGATTTAGGAACGACTGAGCCATGATCCCATAACCAAAATCATTCGGGTAGAAATTGCTGCTCATGCTCTCCGTGGGCCAATTTGGATTCGTTTGTTTGAAGATTGTATTGACGTCGACAAATGCGATATTCATACCCTGTGACCGCTTGCTTTCATACAGGGCAGCGAGCTGTAAATTCAGCATATCGATATTCACATTCGTCGAGTTATCCAGGCTCGGAATGAGCGATGCCAGATAAATCTCCGTTTCCGAACTGTAGCTTGAAATCAAGTCTATTGTAGTTGACAGTTCGCTCATAACCGAATTGACATCGGCATTCTGTCTCAGATCATCAGTGCCAAGATGAATTAGGACCATATGGGGCCTGTACTGCTGAAGATAAGTCAACAGGCCTTGATTGATTTCGGCAACCGTAGCCTCAGCGTGACCTTCGTGGTGGGGATCGTTTGAAAACCCGTCGTTCAGACTTCCGACAAAATCGAAGGGCATTCCGGTTGCGTTTAAGAACAGAAATAGATCGTCGCGGAATCCCCCCACATCATTCGGGGAGGAGCCGATCCCTTGAACGACTCCGTCTCCGAGCGGCATGACCCGAATCTGTGCCGTAAGAGAAGTCCAAATTATTGTACTGAATATGAGAAGGAAAAGCCAAAAGCCAAGGTATGGTGATTTGATTCTTTGCAAGGCTACATCTCCTTTTGCCATTTCATCGTATAATCCCTATACAACATGATATGTAGGAAAACAAACTTTATGCCAATATGTGAACGACATAAGTCATTGAAAATTAAAGACTCAAAAATCCAAAAAATCTTCAATTTGATCCAAATAACCTCATGAATGACACAGTTGTACCATGAGAAAACAATAGGTGATCTGAAAGGAGATGAAGGCGATTTACGCTGAAATTCAAATATTGATAGAAATTTGCCGAGTCGACTCAATGGATACCATTTGCCATTTTGGAGTATCTGCTAAGCCAAAGGTTCCAAGATAGCATTGGTGATCAAGATCGCCCCGACGTTTTTCCCAAAATGGGGAACTCCAGCATTGCCTTTAGATTTCGTGCAGCGATCTTTGAATGTGAATTTAATTGGCAAAAGAATACCCAACGATCTCAGCCTTCAGGGGGTAGGTCCTGAAACTCGAAGATTCCGCGGTCATATGAGGAATTCTGCTTTTGTCAACACTTTACGTCCAATACAGTCACATTAATACTGTCAACTAAGTACTCCAATTCATAAATACAGTGACGTATTTCCAAACTGCAGGTGCCTACGTGCTCGACAGGGATTTGAAATCCCTGCTGCTAATAGAAACTTAATCTCCGTTTTCACCGGGCGTTCGGGGTTGCAAATCCCGAACGATCGGCTTGGGTTGTCTGGTAATATGTCACGGTATTGTATAAAACAACCTACTAAGCTCGATGTTTCCAGGCCGTTTGAGAAATACCAAAGCACGAACATCTTTGTTGTCTCGAAGCGAGACATGTGTCTTACTTCGCAACAATCGTGTCTCGTCAACAAAGCAGTTTTACGTAGCCAACTTCTTAATTCATAATAAATTAAGCAAGAGGCTTGTTTGGTATGTTTCTTGTCAACACCTAAGTGACGTGAGCTATTTCAGCCCTGTAAGAGGGACAGCCATATCGTTTTCATGAGAGTTTCTCGGGTTTACTTGCTTTGCGTGACACCAATAGTGTCGAGGAAATGAATAATTTCAAGTAGTGTTCGAGGAATCAATCGCTATTCAAATGTTGGGAGGAAATGGATTCGCTGCCTTGTCCAAAACATGTCCTTTCAAATCTGCAACGTTTACTTGATCGAATAAACCCATTTGGGCTAAAACCAAGTAGTAAAGCATAATCGATTCTTGAGAGTCTCTTTGCGCCATAAACAGGTACTCTTGATTCCTAATTTAGTCACTGAGCAATATGTTCATAACGATGCGTCATAAAAACAAAAGGTTATCTGCTCGATTAAGTAGCTTCTATCTTGCGATTTTCCTGTTCTCACTTCTGTATTTCCCTGTGAGCTCTGTAAGCGGGGCGCCCAGTTTTACCACATCACCTCCGCCGGACACTACAGGCTCGGTGATCTCCAACGTTCAGGAGCAGGACGTCAGCGACAGTTCTGCCGTAATCGTGTGGAACACCGACGAGCCCGGCGACAGCCGCGTGGAGTATGGCCCGGACACCAACTACGGCA
>JAUXJX010000429.1 GCA_030624545.1 Bacteroidota bacterium
GCGCCAGCTGAAGTGTTTGACGCTTTGGCCAAGTTAGATGAAGCGACCGGTGAGCTCCGGGAGACCCTGAGCGATCCCGAAGTTACCAGCTACCGCGAGGTTGTCATTCCCGAAAAGATGGTGATGCGAGAGGCTGAGCGCGCTATTAGCTACCTGGGTCTTTTTAATTACCCCGTTGACAGAGTTATGATCAATCGTGTCTTTCCCGAAATGGATGATGCAGGTGAATTTATAACGAAACGCATTCAGGTCCAGCAAAAGTATTTGAAGTTAATTCGCGACAATTTTAGTCCACTGCCACTCTGGACCGCACCATACTATTCTCACGAAGTTGTAGGACTGGCTGCGTTGTCGCAATTGGCAAAAGACTGCTTTGGCGAAGAGGACCCAAGTAAGATCTTTTACAAGGGATTGCTACAGGAATTAGTTGAACAGGAGGATGGAACTTATTTACTCAGAATGCCGATGCCGTTTGTTCGAAGCAGCGATGTTCGTTTACGCAAACGGGGAGACGAGATGTTTATAACTATCGGAAATTTCAAAAGAGAAATGATCTTGCCGAAGGTTTTATCGCGTATGCGAGCAGGCGGCGGCCGGCTTTCGGACGGTGTTCTGGAGATCAAGTTCATACCCCTGGAAATGGCAGAATCATCCGTGGCCTAATTTCAAATGCTGCCTACCTCTCGACTTCGTTATTTCGAATTGTGCAACCGCGTCATGGATCTTGCGTAAAGAACCTCAGAATTATCGTATCGGAGGTTAAGCATGTCTGAAGAAACTGTTCTAAAAGCTGAAGTTCGCAATAAGAACCTGAGAGCTTCCTGGCCAGCAATATTGCTCATTGGTATCGGACTGGTATTGTTGTCCTCGAAGGTTTTTGGTTTCTTTCTAATGGACTTCATGTGGCCCGGATTTGTTGTGGGATCGGGCTTATTGATGTTGTATCCAGCTTATATCTCTACTCCAGAAAAACGCAGATCGCTGGCATTTTTTGCGATTCCTGGCGCGATGACTGTAGCGACAGGCATACTATTATTCATGATGAATCTCACCAATCATTTTGAAAGTATGGCCTATGCCTGGACACTGATATTGGCTGCAGGTGCCGGAGGATACATTTACTTTAATAGATTCGAAGATACCGACAATAGCATTGAGAAGGCCCATCGATTTATTCGGACCATGGTTCTGTTGTTTATGGGAATGGCCATGTTCTTTGAACTGTTGATCTTTCAAAGTTTTGGTTATTGGTGGCCTCTCATTATTATAGGATTAGGCGCGTATATGCTCATGAAAGAGCGCAGGAGTAAATCAGATGAATGAAGCTGAAGAAATTAAGATAGAAGAAGAGCCCCTGGACGATGACCAGAACCTGGATGAAGACCAGGCGAATGGTGAGGAAGAGAAAGACTGGTCTGAAGAATTCAAAGTGGCCAGTGATGAACTTATCGAAACAGTAAAGAAACTGTTTCATGAAGCCGGTGTTCGACGCATCGTCGTGAAAACCAAAGAAGACCGAGTTTTACTTGAGCTGCCGGTAGTTCTTGGCGTTGCAGGCATCATAATTCTGCCAGCTGCTCTTTCAGCACTGGCCCTCATTGCGGCCGTCGTCACCGAATGCTCGATCGTGGTTGAAAGAGTTGAGAAGGAGCCGGAAATAGAAGAAGCTGAAGCGTAGATTCAGCTATTCAGAAAACGGAAAGCAGCAAAGGGCGCGTACTTATGACGCGTCCTTTTTCTTTCTTGAGAGAATTTGAGCCAATCTTTCTCTGGCCTCTTCTTGCCGGGTTAATGCATGAGAGGCGCCGTACCCTTCAATAACAATGGAAGATGAAACAAGGCCATAATTTAT
The DNA here is from genome assembly GCA_030624545.1 of Bacteroidota bacterium. GTDB lineage: Bacteria > Zhuqueibacterota > JdFR-76 > JdFR-76 > DREG01 > JAUXJX01. The sequence continues at coordinate 1,853 of JAUXJX010000429.1, forward strand.
AGCCATGGAACTGTTGCCAGTCTTCATCCATCCCGACAAAAAGCCACCACAAAAGGCGTCTCCAGCTCCAGTCACATCTATCACAGAATCATGCCTGGTTCTTTGGAATGGTTTAAAGCGAATAATCTGACCACTCTTTTTTTCAGACGAAAGAACACCTTGCCTGCCGCGCTTAATAATAACCGTGGGAACACCCCAGTCGTGGAATAGAAGGGCAGCTTTTTCAAAAGTTATTTGCTTTCCAAAAAGCGACCGGATCTCCTGAATGCTGGGTAGGAAGCAATCGATCTTGCTCACTACTTCTGCGATCGAGTCGACGAGCGTGGGAATCATATAGCGCTCTCCAGGATCGAGAGATATGAACGATACGCCCCTCTGTCTTAGAAATTCGGGAAGATCTAGATGACATCGTATTGGCATCGGAGCTAAGTGGATTGCGCTTACGTTCCCGTAATGTTCGGGCCAATCTTGCGCCTCGACCGACAATGGATCGGATTCGCCTAGCTGATCCTGAGCAGGGGTCGAGTTAACGTAGCCGGCCAGACCATCGGGCAGCGGTTCATTGATGCGTGCATAATGAATTTCGGGATTTGTGTCCTGGCGACTACCGTCCGGAGTATAGGCGTAGAAAGTTCGATGCTCTTGATTGCCTGCTGTCCTAACTATGCCCCTTGTGTCAATTCCTGTTTTGTGCATTTGGGCAAGCCACTGCCTGGGATAATTTTCCCCAATCCTAGACCATATACCGACTGCATCAGACCAAAGGGACGCTCCTACGGCCGAATAGAGCGCATTGCCTCCCATAATCCCATTATTCGCATAGCCATCGCGGGTTATCAGGTAATCGACTCGTAACCCACCAGTTGTCACTATCTCGGGAGAGGATGGAACCATTTTCTATCGTCTTACATCGCGCAGACGGTTGCTGGTCTGGATTCTCGATATGCCACCGCCGCCTTCCTTGCTGCGACCTCCGCCAAATCCCCGGAAGTACTTCTCGTTTACTTGATTAGCATGGTACGCTGCCAATAACATTCCTGGTATTGGGGTTAACAAGTTCGAAAATCCTTCGCGCAGTGGTTCAGCTATGGGAAAATGACGAACACTTTTCTTGATTTCTTCTGAGGCACCGCTGAAAGGAGCGACCAAGACGACATCTCGGCCGATTGCGATGGCGGCTGCAACGATCTCCAAGGCCCGGTCATAGTCCCGGTCACCAGCGGTGATGATAATGGTAGGGACGGCCTCTTCCAGGCCGAAGTATTCAATGTGAGCCCACTCTTCCAAATCCTGTCCGAAAGCTGCGAC
>JAUXJX010000012.1 GCA_030624545.1 Bacteroidota bacterium
ATCCTCGAGCTTTTCGTGAAGAAAGCTGTAGAGGGCTTTTTCATAGGCTTTTTCGGTCTTACAGCCTCTAGGCTTCCATTTCTCAACCAAAGATGCGATCATTCCCGTGCCATCCCACAAATGAAATTGCAGCTTTTCCAAAAGTCCCATGCTAAAACCACTCCCCTATTTTGTTCTTGGCAGATTAGAGATACTTACTTTACTTTTTGGACTTTAATCAATAGCCAAAGATGTAATCCTGCCGGAAGACGGCATCTCCCCTGGAGCGATCGATGGGGCCAAAATCGCGCCATCTGCGCATTTTGGATATGATGCATTTTTCAACCGATGGATTGTTCAAAGTGGAGGCAAACACCTTGGCGTCGGATATGCTGCCATCGGGGCGGATGACAAAACGGATGGACACCTTGCCCTTCAGATTCGGGTCTCGCCGCAGCGCACGCTGGTAGCAATATTCAATGGCCGAGCGATGGGAGTTGATGACTTTCATTACATCTTCGGGAAGGCGGCCGGCGGTTCTGCCTTCTTCCGCCTCGGCGTCCGAATTGGTGAAAACCAGGCTTCCGCTCTTCTTGCCGAAATTCGAAGACTTCGCCTCGGTCAGTGCGGCCACGCCTATGCCGCCGCCATGATCGGTTATCCTGGAGCCGCGGGCGCCGGCGCTTTTTATTTCCGATGCGCTACCCGCGCTCTTAATACCGTCTATTTCCGAGAGCACCTTATCCAGGTTTGACGAAGCGCCATTCCCTGACTCACCCAGCAGGTCTACTACGCCCTCGCCCTGGGCAGCGCTCCCGGTGCCGCTCAGCAGAGCGAGAAGGCCTTTGCTGCTGGCTGCGGCGGCGATATCCGCCGTGCTCCTCGTGTAGGCCTCTCGTCTGGCACGCGCCTCCGCTGCCGGCGCTTCAGAACTGGGAACTTCCGCCATTTTCTCTTCCGGCGTCTTCTTTTCCTCTTCCTCCTTTACCGTGCCCCCCGTCGGGTCAGCGTCCTCATTGTCGTCTTTCTTCGGCTTAATTTTGGTTACGAGGGCGGACTCTGGTTCTTTTTCATAGATGAAGTTAGCATAGTGCTCCTGGATCTTCTTCATGGTCTCGAGGGACATTTCAAACGGAATGCTGGAAACATAATAAGCCAGGATCGCATGGAAGAAAAACGTAATCAAAAAGATCGACGCAAAACGGCGGTCAACATTCTCGCCCAGGCGTTTCTTATACCTTGAGGGATCAATCACAAATTCAACATTTGCGCCAAACCCGCCGTTGCCTGGAAGAGGGACTTTTGCTTCCCTCGATTTCAAGTTCTTGCCGCTTTCTTCCTGAAGATTTGCCTGTTTCATATCCATCAATCAACTCGGGATTTTGTTAGACTCTAGCCAGTGATTCCTTCTAGCTTTCATTCTGATAAACGAGGAATCTCATATTGGGGTATTTGGATCTCCCGCACGTAGCCATTACTTTCACAAGGGCCCGGTAGGGCAGCTCCTTGTCGCCCTGGATTGTAATCGACCCGGAAAAACGTTGGCCGTATTTCTCCTGCATCTTCTCCGCCTCGTTGGCATATCTCAATAATTCGTTTTGAAGAGCCGGAATGATAAACTGTTGCGAAGCCAGCAGGTCATTTACCTTCATGACCGGCTTGTCATTCAGGATCAGCCAATCCTTTGATATGGCCAGATCCAGGGACATCTCGGGCACCTTTTCCATTGTGGAATTCGGCAAAGTGAGGTCATCAGATGGGTTCACCAGGTGTCCCTCCGTCGAATAAACCTTCAGCAGAAAGAGCAGGATAATGGTGAACATGTCCATCATTGAATTCAGGTTTAGCTTCAATGATCCGGGATCTGTGATATGTCTTTTCGAACGAGTTGGAATAAACGCCATTTCAATCTCCGAATTATTCGCTGATAGTCGGCAATCACATCACCGTGGCACTTAGGGAAACAGTGGGAAAAAGCGGCAGCTTTTCCTGATCCGACATGTATGCCCTGGCAGCATCCATGGTGCTGACCACAGTCTGGTATTCTATTTCGGGCTCGGCCACGATGATGACTTGATCCACGTCTTTGAAAACTCCGGTGGCTTTCTTTTTGATCTTATACAGATTTTTGTTCAGCTCTGCAAAGTCATATTCGCCGGTATCGAGCTTTGGAATTGTCGGACCCTGGCCACTACGGCCGCGGGCGACCGCCAGGCTGCTGGCAAGATAGAACCCTTCGTCTGTAATGGTCACGGACAAATCCAGTTTCTTTTCTGTCTCTTTTGGCATATTTAGCATTGCATCGGCGCTAATGGCGGGCGGAAGGTTGATCTCAATCATGCCAAGCTTGATAAATTGCGCCGAAGTCAGAAGCAATGGGATCAAAACCACCATCAAGTTCATGATCGGAGTCAGATCTGGATCTGCATCCTGTTTGGGCCGAAGAGTGCGCTGGGAAGGTCTGAACGCCATTATTGATTCCCCGTAAGTAGGTTAATCAGTTTCACGGAATGCTCGTCGATTTCGTCGATAATGCGCATAGTTTTATTATGCACGAAGTTATAGACGAGAATTGCCGGTACGGCAACCGACAATCCCACCAACGTGGTGTTCATAGCGGTCGATATGCCCGCAGCGAGCAGACGGGATTTTTCCGCAGCGTCGATGCCGGGTGCGGAGACAGAATTAAACGCGAGGATCAATCCGTATATCGTCCCCATCAGTCCGAGCAGGGTCGCGACATTGCCAATCATTGCGAGATAACCGGTCCGTTCCTGCAATTTCGGAATGGTCTCCAAAGTGCCTTCGTCAACTGCATTCTGGGCGGTGCGAAAATCTACGCTGCCTTTTTGCCCGATGCGAGACAGGCAGGTGTGTACCACATATGGCAGTGCTTTGTCTTTGGCGCTGGCCGCCAACCCCAAAGCATCCTTGAATTTGCCCGCCGTCAGCAAGGCCCGTATGTCGCCCATAAATTTGCCGGCGTTGATGTTGGACCGGATGGCAATAAAATAGTATCTTTCAATGGCCACGGCCAACATGAATACTGCCGTCATGAGCAGCAGCCACATAAAAAACCAGCCGGGGGCTCCAACCTTAAATGCCTGAAAGATTTGCATCAGCTGTCCCATTTTACCTCCTACGAATTATTGTTATCAAATGGCAATTCCATCTTTCTCTAATTATCGGCAGGCAATTCCGGATATATAAGCCGATCATTTAATAATTACTCTCTGCGCTCTCTGCGACCTCTGCGGTAAATAATTAAGGTTAAATGCTCTTTACTCTTTGGTTGAAATCTCGCTACTATCAGTCCGCTCAGTTGCGATCCCGAGCTATCAGCTTCTGCACATCGCGGATTTTGGTGAAACTACGTTTATCTCCCTTCATGCTGAATAGCTCCTCCGGCAGCATTTTCAATTCCCGGTCAAAATCCCTGATGATAAATTCAACCTGTTCCAATTCCGGCTTAAGCCTCCTCGGCAGAATCGATACGCTCGGTTTTTCAACGGTTGCATCCAGGTGGAGGGCGTCTAGCTGAATTTCTTCAACATCCGCTTTCTTAGCCTGTGTTTTGTCCTGTTTTTCTACCTTCTCTTTGTCCTGGGAAAAACCGGGCACTGCTATAACCATGAGCGCAATGAAGAAAAGCAGTCTTTTCATATCCAAGTCCTTAATGTTCCGGTACAAAATTTCTATTGAAGATAAAATCTTCCATGGTGGCAATTCCGCCGAGTTCTTTCTTTAACAATTCCTCCTGGTTCTCCACCAGGGCAGCATGATTGATAATCTTCATCTCCAGTAATGGCTGAATGCCATGGCCGCTGCCATCCGTGTCTTCCAGCTCAATGGCGAGCAGATTTTTACCCGATTTCAGGAACAATGTCAGATCGGTTTCGAAAACACTGCCCCAGCCCAAGGATTCGTCATTTTCTTCAAAAACCTTTATTCCATTTAAGAATACTCTCACATTGTCGTCGGCATTCACCTTCAATACTGCCTTCAGCGGAACGTCCACGAGATCTATTTCCTTGCGCAACGCATAAACACGTGGCATGCCCTGGTGACCGGCATTTCCAGAGGTCGAGTCCACTGCGGTGGAGTCAATACCGAGGCTAGCCATTACAACATCCTGGGCGAGAAGAATCGGATCTTCGCCGGATGAAAAATCTTCCAGGACAGGAGCAGGCTGCCAGTCGGTTGCGTCGAATTCAGGCAAGGTCCAGGCTGCGCCCCGAACATTAGTGGCATACAACCAGGATTCATCCGGAATGATTACCAAATCCTCCACCGGCAGCTCAAACTCGGCAGCATACGTCTGCGGATCCAATTCAACCAGCAGATTCACGATCTGCACGAAGTTGGTCGAGCTGAAGCTATACTGTTTTTTCAGATTGTATGTGCTTTCACACAATTCCAGCGCATTTTCCTGCAGATAGGTTTCGAGATCCGTAAACGTAAATATGGCATCCTCGTAAACCATTTGCGGCGAATTCTGATTCTTCACCCAGAATTGGTCTCTCATCTGTTTTGCATCTGCGGCAGATTTCTTGAAATTGCCAGCAAGCTCCACCGATGTCTGAGTTAGATCAGAAAAAAGGGAATTGGCAATTGTGTTGCCGAACGGCTGCATCAGAATGCTTTCAATAGAGATCTTATAACTCTCATTCATATTGGTCGCGTAGTTCTTGCTCAGCTCGACAATGTTGACCAAGATGCCGGCCAGATCCAGGGTGTTTTCCTGTTCCTCTTCCGTTCCCTCGGTCATGATCTGTCTGTAGCGGTCATATCTGCTGAGATAAGTTCCGGTCGCATCGAGGCAAAGTTGCTTGTAGCGGCTCGGCAGGACGCTCATCACCTCAAACAGCCGCGACCGTGATTGCGCGACCCAGCGATTCTCTAGCTGAAGCGAATCCGCTTCCTGGAGACTTCGGATATAAGCCTGGGTGACCTCCTGCACAACCGGAAATACCGCCTTGGAAAGAACCTGGCTGCGATATTCCAATTCGGTGACATCGTCCAGGCCCCCCGGGATGGGTGCGTTCAAGAGTGGATCGATTGAACCGGCATTGATGTCTGCAACGTTGTATAGCATCTCGGAGATCTTCTCGCCGGTTTTAGCGATCCAGCGTGCCGCAACACGCAGGGTACTGTCTTCTTCGACGACCCGAATGGATGAATCAGCAGGCGTCGACGTCTCAGTAGGTTGATACGAATCGCGCAGCGCCAGCAGGGCCTTGTAGCCCGACTTATATGATCCAAATGCTCGATTATAGAGTTGGGCGGATGTGTTGTTGAGATTTTTTTGATGGAAGATCTTCTCCGTTTCGCTCAATTCGGGTAACTCCTGGCTGCTCCACGTATCCGCGAAGTCCTCATAGACCTGACCGATTTGGAATGTGGCAGTATACAGCCGATTCGTGCCATAGGCTGCCACATCGGTATATTGCCTTGTCAATTGCTGCAGCAGCGCCTTTTTCTCCGCTTGTGCGGATGCCCTGTTTGCCAGGGTAAACTTGATCTTATCGAATTCTTTGTATTGCTCTTCGGTTTTGGCAAACAGGGCCTCGGCCGCGTAAAAATCGTTGGTTTGGAGATTTTTTTGCCCGAGCTCATCATTTCTGGCCACGGCCTTGTCAAATTCTGCCAGCGCGTCGGCAACTCGACCTTTATTCAGGAAATAATGCCCGCGCATAAAGTGGGTTTGTACGCTTCTGGGAGAATCGGGAAAACGGGCCGCGAATTCACCGTAGATTTCATTGGCCTGGTCAAACTCATCCAGCTTGAGATGGAATCCTGCCAGGCCATAGAACATATCCTCCACGTCCGGCGTCTGCGGATAATGATCCACATAGGTGCGGTTAACCCGAATCGCATCACGCCACGCTTCAGCTTTTGCATAAAAATGGCCTGCATTGTACAGCGCATCTTGCGCACGGGCGGAATCCGGATGAATTGAGGCCAACCTTTCGTATGTCGCCGCCGCCTGTTGATGGTCGCCGGTCTCCCCATAGTCCAAAGCAAGGTTATTTACCGCCTTTAGATAATGCTCGGACCCGGGGAAATTGTCGATCAATTCCTGATATGCTTCGATGGCTTGAGCCAATTCCTGGGCAAGATCGAATTGCAGGCCCGCCTGGAATATGGCTTTATCGGCAAATGGGGCGTCCGGCACCTCGGCATACACTTCTCTGAATTTCAGTGCGGCCGCTATATGGTTGTTCTCCCCTGCCAGCGCTTCGGCATTTAGGTAAACAGATTCGGCCAGGCGGCCATTAACCTTAGCTCTGATTTCCGGCGGAAGCTCCTCGTCCTGCTGCATCAGTTTGGCGGCCATCTCAGCATTGGCAAAATCCTTCTTGCCGAAATAACTTTCCAGCGCGGCAAATTGGACCTCATGAGCAAAGGGGCTGTCTGAAAAACGAGCCGAAAGAGTATTGAAGTAACGCAAAGCCGGATCATAGTCTTTTCTGTTATAATACAGCGTTCCGACATTTCGCAAGACCTCGGCGGTTTCTACTTCATGTGGAAAAAGCTTGATGAAATTGTCATAAGCCTGAATCAGGAACTCCTCGGCTTGAGACACAGGCTTCACCTCAAGAGACGCGACCGAACTCGAATCCGATAATGCATCCGCCTCCATTATATCAGCTATATCTGCGAGCGAAAGGGACCTGTCATTCTCTGCTGGTTGATCCGCAACGACAGCCAATTCTGCGAGTTCGCGAGCCAACACGACCGCGTTCTCGGCGGCTATTCTGCCGAAATCCGTCTGCAGGTAATCATTACAGACTTTGAGATACTCCCTGTAAGCCTCTTCCTTCTTATGAAGCTTTGTATCCAGGATAAGCGCCAAATCCCAGTGAATGGCATAAGCGCTTGTATCATACGGAAATTGCTCCAAATATTTTTTCGCCTCCTGAACAGATCGAACATAGTAGCTGGCATCCAATTTCTCTTCGCCAAGGCGAATGAGAAGATTGACGTTGTCACGCTGTGCCACCTCAGATTTTTCCGTGGCTTGCTGCAAGGCCATAAGCCGGTCGTACGGCGCCAAATCCAGCTCTTCAATCCTCTTCTGCCATTCGCCATCAGGTCGGTAGGTATCAAAGAGCTTTTGCCGGGCTAAGTAGATCTCCTCATTGTCTTTGAGCCCTTTGGCGCACAGGATGATCTTCTCCTGGAATTCCGCCGCATTTAGATCGAGCGGGTAGCGCGCCAACAATGCCTCATATGAAAACATTGCCTGCACGAACTTCTCATCGTTTTCCCGATACACGTCGCCCATCTTGGTGAGTATTTCCGCGCCGTAGGCCGGCCGTCCCATTTCGTCCAAATAGGCCAGGGCCGCCGGAAGGCCGCCATGATCTCTGAAACAAACGCCAATATACTCCAGGGCTTCTTCCCGTAAAGTTGGATTGGTGAATTCCCCGTCTTTGTCAATCTCCTGATATTTTTCAATATCCTCAACGAGCAAGGTAAACATCTCAATCGCAGAACTGTATTCCTCCCGCAGATAGTGTGACCAGCCCAGTTTATATAATGCCTCATCATACCGGGGTGTGGTTCGGTAATCCATGACGCGGGCAAAATAGTGAATTGCTTTGTCCAGATCGCGGTGAATCGGATCAAAATAATATTCGCCAAGGCGTATCAAGGCTTCCGGTGTGTAGCGGCTATCGGAATGGTCGTCGATCACCATCTCATAATATGCAAGCGCCTCTTCTTCCTGGAAATTCTCTTCGAGGGTAAAGCCTAATTGGTAGAGGGCATCATCCCTCAGACCGCTGTTGGGAAAATCCGCAACAACCAACTTATATGTATCGATTGCGTCGCTAAAATCCGGTTTGGGCTCCTCCGGCGGTTCCGGTCGCTCGCCCGCATCGAATTTGTCGAATTCCTTCTCGTAGTCAGTCATCCGTGCGAACAGATCGTCTTTCTCTTTTGTGTAGGAGAACTCTGCCAGCCTAAACAAAATCTTATCCATATAGGGATTAGCCGGATTGATTGCGTATATTTTCTCGCCGTCTTGAATTCCCATGTTCTGAAGCAGTTGGTTCTCCGTCTTTTCCGCATTGACTTCATTGCGATAGAATTCCCGGAATCGAGCCAGCTCGTCGAGAGAAAACTTCTGCAACAGTGAATCCACGCTCATAACCAGGCCTGACTCGTTCTGGCCCTGACCAAAAACAACGGGGGAGCGAAAAACGGTCAAAAGAAAGGCCAGCGCCATTGGGAACGAAACAACTGTAAGCTTGAGGTGTCTTCTCATAATTCGTACCAAATCAGACCATCCAAAGAGAAATTCGCATTCCGGTCTTCCCTAATTTTCCTTTTCGGGTTTTTCCGGCTCCTGATTCACAGGAGTGCTTGCGTCAGGTTGCTGCGGCCCTTCTTGAGAACCCACATCCGTTCCGGCAAAACTGTTGATAAAATACTCCTCGGCAAAATAGCGGTCCCTCTCAGCTTTGAGCTCGTCGAGTCTTGCCTTCTTCTCCTGCCGTTCAAGATCTGTTATTTCTTCATCAAGGAAGGCTATTTTTACCTGGAGCTGGCTTTCCTTCTCTCTGAACGCATCGTTAATCGCACTCATGTTATTATTGTAGATTTGTATCCCCTGGCTGATCTCCTGCATGCGGACAAAACCTTCGTCACTCATTCCGAAGCCCGAGAAATCGGCCCAGGCGGTATAGTCCGTCTCAAGCTCTTCCGTCCCGCTTTCAGCCAATCTCACATTAAATGATTCCAGACGTCCGAACAGATTTTCAAGCTCCCGGGAACGCAGCTCCAGAAGGGCCAAAGCCTCGTGATCCCCGTTCTTTTCAGCTTTTGCTATCAGGCCCGCGAGTTCTCTCTTATTTCTTCTTAAGGCTTGCTGCTCCAGTTGAACCTGGTTACCAAGGCGGCTGAAGGAATAATTCTGAGATTTGAGGCCGCTCTCTCTTTTGGCCACCGGATAATCGGTCATGATATCGACTTCACCTGTGGATCTTAGCTTGTTGAGCCTTGCCCAATTCAACGCAAGTCTCCTGCTGATTTTGCGCAACGATTTGCTGATTTCCGGTCTGCCCAGCGCTGCGGTCAACGAATCATAATCGGCGGCGCTTCCGAGCAGGGCCAATAATTTGAGTTCCTCGCTGTCAAGCTCCTTGAGCAATTGCATACCTGGCCCGCCCCAATCGGAGAAAGATTCCGTCGTGTAATCCAAATCCGTCTTGAGGTTTTTGATGTGCTCAAATGCCAGCAGGTCGCCTTTCGCCACTGCTTTCTCTTCCAATTCCTCCAGTTCTATTTGAATCTGGTTGATTCGCCTATGCTCGGAATTTAGGCCGTCATCAATCTCCAGCGCCTTTTTCGCATTTTCTACGTAGCGCACTCTTCGCGTCGATTCCTCAACGTTACCCAAAAGAATATTGCAATGCGCGGCCAGCATCATCGCCTCATAAACATAGCTGGAGTTTAGCTGCTGCCAATACAATCCATCCAAATCCTCTGAGGCGGCTTGCAGCAGTCCCAGACGAAATTTTGTCCAGGCCTTCGTTAGCAAAACCAAATCGAAATTGTTGAAATGGGGATCAATTCTTTCGAGGGCGCCTAGAGCATTCTCCAGATCATCCTCATTGTAATAGAGCATTCCCAATTTTAGCAGGGAGTAGTTCCTGATTGTCCTGGCTTGCCCATCAAGGGCAGAAGATCCTTCGGAACTCAAATTGGATAATATGGATTTTGCCTCCTGGCGCCGGTCCAGGTTAACATAGGCCACTGCCTGTAAATATTGGGCGGCACCATAGTAAAGAGAGCGATCATCAACTTTTCCCACGAACTGTAGAGCCTTGTCAAGATCATTTGCGCTATGCGCCACGTATCCCGCGAATAGCATGGCCTTGTTGACCAATTCGTCTCCGTCTGCTGAGGGGAATTTGCTCAATTCCTTAGCATAGCTAAAGAGCTCACGATGGCGGCCGAATGTTTCGCTAATAAGCATCAAGCGATAATAGGCAATTGGGGCGTATTCAGACCTGGGGGCTTCATTCACAACATCCCGAAAGACCGCTTTTGCCCGCGAAAATTGCTGCTGCATCCACAGAGATTCGGCCAGGTAGAACTTGAAATCTTCCATCCTTTTGTAAGGATAGAACTTGATAATGTCGCTGAACAATAGTCCGGCAATTTCAAAATTTGCAGCATCATATTCAACCACCGCCCGGTTGGCATCCTCATCAAACATTCTTTTGACCTGGTGATCTCTGCCAGTTTCGATCAGCTTTTGCTTTATTAGCTCTGCCTGTTTGGCCTTGGTCTGAATCCAAAAAATCCGGCCAGCCATCCATGAATCAAAATAGGCCTGCATATCATCACTGTCATGACGGAACTGGGCTTCATGATATTCCAATGCAACAAGAGCCTCTAAAGGCACGGCTTGAAACAGCTTCTCCTTAACTTCGCGAATCCCGAGATGAATATTCAAGTCCTCGAGTGGAAAGTTACGCTCCAGTGCGTCCAACTCACGAAGCGTTTGAATTATACTGGTGGTTTCTCGAACATAGTCGTCAATTAAAGGGTCCTTTCTATCGTCTGCTATCTCTCCCAATTCCCGGACAATTCCCTGCCTCACGTGGTCAACTTCATCCTGGATATCCGGGTCTTGAGGTGAGTCGGAGCCGAGGCGATAAAGGCTTCTTACGACATCGAGTATTCTTTCAAGTTCGTGATTATATTCATACAGCATCAGTTCAGCCAATTGCGGAGAAAGGGAACCGGGCTTATCCAAATCACTCTCTTCGATAATCGCTCTGAGGCGAAGTTTCAGATTATGGAGTCGTTCTTTCGTCTCTTCGTCGGATGAGGCCGTGGGGTTCTGCTGCAATTTGATAAGTTCGTCATGAGCTCTGATCACTCCCAGAAGCTCTTCCCTATATTCTGAAATCAGCTCCCTTTCCAATCCATAGATTTCGTCCAGATCGGCCTGGGTAAGTCCAGATCCCTCATCTTTTCTCGCCTTCAGTTCATTTTTCACGGATTCCAGCGCGTACTGCAGATATTTCTCTTGAATGAGAATATGCTCCAGAATATCCGCGGTTTTATTTTCCATGATCTGCTCGTGACGGGATTTCATCTCTTTGATGAGCCGTTCTTGACGGGCATCTTGAGACAGGCCCGGGGTTGCTCTGATAAGGAGACTATATGTCAAAGGCAGAAGCGTAAATAAGAGAAGGTAGGTTCCGATTCGAGTTCTGGGCATCTTAAGATTCCAATTTGCTTCGCTTTCGGTCCGGTCGACTGTAGTCAAAAATCGAAATTATACTTCCTTCATTATCGGCGAAATCGATACAATAGATTAGTTAGGTTCCAGATTAGCAAAGGGTTTATCCTTTGTTATTGAAGACGAGACGCCCCGGATCGCAAATCGATGGTAGAGGCTAAGGCTTTCTTTCTTTTTTCTTACCATCCCCCGCAACGCGCAGGCGCCCTGCTTCCTTTTCACCTTTGAGGCGCTCGGCCACTACTTTTTTCAACTCCTTCTCGGAATTGTCATTTTCCTGCATTTCTCGAACGAGTTGCTCAAATAGATCTCGCCGAGTTACGACCTTCCCGTTGGCGAGCTCATTGTCGTAAATCCGATGCAATAACGATGGAATAATTTCAAACTTTAGTCCAAGGTTGACTCTCCAACCGGAGTAGCTGCCCGGCATTTCCTCCGGAGTCGGGTCAATGAAGCCATATTCAGTTTCGTCGGAGTCAGATACCAGGCGGACATCCACGGCAAGATCAAATTGCCATCTGGGAGAAATTCTGTAAGAAAGTCCGGGGGTTAGATAAAGATAATTCTCCCTGGAGTAGGCCGTGGGAGCTGGCTGCTTGATGAAGTAATTTCCGTTCAGTTCCAAAGCCAGGCCCAGCCTTTCGAAGGGATATCGAAGTCCGAGGCCATAAGTGAATTCAGACGCGACGCCGGTATTTGACAAGGTGTCCGAAGATAATTCCGTCAGTGTTTTTCCCGCATCGTTATGGGAGAGAAAACCCAGGTTAAGATGCAGGTTAAAGGACTCATCAGGGAACAACGCATCCCTGGCGTAGCTGGCGAGGCCGGCGATCCCGATTTCGAGGGTTCCCGCGGAATAGGGCTCCAGAACGACGTTGTGGGTGCCGCCAAGCGGAAGCCGCGTCGAAAGAAGGGCTCCATATTTCAGTCTGCTGCCCGGAGAACCCATAGAACCGAATTTCAATTTGAGGAACAAGTCATCCGGGAGATTGTAACCTTTTTCGCCTCGGTTTGTATCCTGGTAAACAATGGGCAACAATGACAGTTCGAAGCGGTTCGTTAGTCCGTAATTTAATGCGAAAGAAGCTTGGACATTCCAGTAAGCGTTCAAAAAATACTGGGGCTGGAATTTCCCCATATCACCAAAAAATCGAGAATGAAAGTACGAATGCAAATTCCCTTTTGACAAAGTTCTGGCGGAGTGAACATACATCAAGCCACGCCCACCGGCATGATACTGGGCATTACCGAGGGAAACGCTAAGTAAAGTGGTCAGTACTACACATGTGATAGATAATCTAAATCGTTTCATCCAGGCATTCCTTTTGCCTCAAAATGACAAGCCCCGGTATTTTCAACCAGGGCTATAGTCATCCCCAAAATCAACTAGGAGCAGCGCTATTCATTTTCGACTGCAACATCAAGCAATCTTGTAATAGTCTTGCTGTCCCGCCTCTTTGCTAGAGTGGAAGCCGTTTCGCCGTCGAGGTTTTGCAGATCCACTTCTGCGCCTTGGTCCAACAAGGTTTCGACGACCGCAACATAACCGTTTCTTATTCCCAGCATCAATGCCGTATCACCGTAATTGTTCGTGGAGTTTACATCAGCACCGCTATCCAACAGAAGTCCGGCCATTGAGGTGTTGCCATTGCTTGCCGCCAACAGAAGCGCTGTGTCGCCGTCATTGTTCCTGGCATTCACATCGGCCCCGGTCTCGAGG
>JAUXJX010000266.1 GCA_030624545.1 Bacteroidota bacterium
AGCCCACTTGCGAGCTTAAGCTTTCCGTTATTGGCTTCAATCAATTTTTTGGCAATGGGCAGACCCATTCCCAACCTTCCCTTTTTCGTGGTATAAAATGGATCGAAGACTTTTGGGCGTAAACCGGATGAGATCCCATGACCACGATCTCTGATTTGGATTTCAACATAATTGTTTCTTGCGGTTGCTCTAATAATTGCCTGATTTGACGCCTCGGCTGCATTGAGCAGAATTTCAAACAGGGCCTTTTTGATTTGTTCATTGTTTACATAAATAGCAGGCAAATTCTCACTCAATTCCCAATCGACTCTGATTCCATTATCGGCCATTTTCTCTCTCAGGAGCTGATAGGCGCCCCGCAACAACGTCTCCACACGAATCCTGGTTCGTCTGCTCTCCAAAGGCGATATGTACTCGGTAAATCCTCGGATAATCTCATTGATAGTCGACAATTCTGAAGATACGATTTCGAGATGCTTTTGCACAGTGGCCGCAGTTTTACCCGGCAGATCCCTTATTTTCCCTTTCGCTACTTCTAGGTTTATGCCCATTGAATGTAAGGGATTTCTGATTCTGTGGGCCAAATGCTCCAGTAGGTCTATCGTTTCACTATTGTTTTGTTGTCGCATTGCTTGGCCTTTTCAATTGGGTCAAGATTGATCAATCTCTCAACAGCTTGTCTATTCTCTTGAATAGATCTTCCGCTGTGAACGGTTTCGAGATGTAATCAATACAGCCGGCTTCAAGTGCTTTTTTTCGATCTCCTCTCAGCGCTCTTCCCGTCGTTGCGAGAACAGGAATATTTTTGGTTCGCCTCATCGATTTCAACTTGCGGGTCGCTTCGAAGCCATCAAGATCGGGCATCACCATGTCCATCAAGATCATATCTGGATGTTCACTTTCCGCAATCTTGAGACCGGTCTCACAGTCACTGGCAGAAATTACGTGGAAGCCTTTGTCTTCAAGATAGAACTTTACCGCATATCGAGTGCCTTCATCGTCTTCTATGATCAGAATACTTTTGCCACTCTTTTGCCTTCGGGAAACAGACTTGGCAGCCTTTGCTGATGTCCGTTTGTCACTTCTTCTTGGTTGTACGTTGGTCCCGGAATTCTTTTGTCTGGGCTTACTTTGTTCCTGAAACGGTACCGGACTTCTTTCTTTGGCAGGCGTGACTCCAGTTCCGACACCATGAATTTCGCCGATCTTTCTCATGGGTAGAATCAAATCAAAGGTTGTACCCTTTTTCAATTTGCTGGTTACCGATATATCTCCACCCAAGATCTCAGAAGTCTTTTTGGCAATTGATAATCCCAGCCCACTACCTTTGGTCCCTTTTCTCCCAGGACTCCTCAATTGCTTATAATCTTGAAAAATGCTGTTTAACTTGTCTCGTGGTATACCTATACCTGAATCTTGCACCAGGAAATGAAGCTGGGAATTCCGCTCTCCGGCTTTTATAATGACATTGACCTTGCCGGCATCAGTAAATTTTACCGCATTGCTTAAGAGATTGGATAACACCTGTGAAATCTTTTCTTTATCACCAAAAATTCGACTGGGCACACCCTTATGAATTCTTGCATCCAATTTCAATCTTTTGTTTTTGCAGAGGGGCTCGAATGGAGCCATATTGGCATAGAGAAACGGTTCGAGTGCAAAATAAGAAAAGCTTAGATCGCTGCTTCCTGATTCGATTTTCATCATATCGAGAACGTCGTTAGCCAGATTGAGTAATTTCTCACCATTATGCTTAACAAGTTCCATTTGTTTAATCTGTTCTGAATTTAAGTCGCCGGGAATCCCGTTCAACAAAATGTCGGACAGTGAGAGAATTGAATTTAGGGGCGTTCGAAGTTCATGGGACAGGTGGGCAAGAAATTCTGTTTTTAACTCGTCGACTCTTTTTAGTTGGTGTGTTTGGGTAACTTTGTTCATTAAGGTTTGGGTTAACTCGACGATCGTGCCCGCATGTTTGACAATTCTCTCAATGATTTGAACTGAATCGACACCAGGCTTTCTACCTCTTAATGGATCTCCGGCGGAAAGCCAGCCAAGTTTTCTTCCTCGCACAATGATTGGAACGAGCAATGTCTTTTGCGATTCTTCGCGACTCGAGTTTTTTCGAAGATCGACAAAATAGGAATTGCTAATTTTGAAATGATCGCGGGTATAGGTTTTTATCTCACCATCTGCCAATTCAGCCATATATGATGTACTACTGTTTTTACTTTGAGTTGGTCCATGGGAAGCTATCACCTTTAGCTTATTCTCATCAGGATCGTGCAGAATTATTGCCGCCGACTTCCATCCGAAAGACCCAATAGTCTTGCAAATTGATGTTAGAAAAGGCCTCAAATCGAGGTCATCCGCAAGATTCTTGCTCGCTTCCAAAACCTTGCTTAAGCGATTTGTAGTTGCCTCTGACTCTGAGGTTGTTTCCTTTATCTTCTTCTCAAAATCTTCATGAGCCTGCTGGAGCTGTTGCTCCATTTCCTTCTTGAGGGTGATGTCACGACCGATGCCAACCGTGCCCACCTTTTCCCCCTTGTGATCGAACATGAATCGCACGTCCCATATGCATGGGATCTGCCGGCCGTTCTTTGTTTTCCATGTATACTCGTAATCCCGAAGATCAACCTCAATAGATCTACCGTACTCGGATTTCATGTGCGCTATATCTCGAAAGAAATCAGGGATCTTGATTTTGTTCAATTCCTTTGCCGTGTATCCCAGAATATTCCGACCATATTGGTTGAGAAAAGTGCATTCACCAGCGTTATTTACCACCATTATGATTTCAGACACACCTTCAAGTAATGATCGATAATAAGAAATCGCTCTCTGAAGTTCTTCAGAAACGCGATTCATTTTATCAGCTTTTTCCTGAACCAATCCTTCCAGTTTCTTGGTCTGAGATTTGAGCTCGCTTTCAGCTTCTTTCCAAGTTGAAATATTTCTCAGCGCAATTCTTGCGCCTTTATAATCACCCTTCGTACCGGTATTGGGGATAATATCAACTAAACAAGACAGCGAACGTCCGGACTTTTTCACGAGGTCTGTTTCAAATTGGGCTTGTTCTCCCTTAACCCATTTCTCCTGTTCATGTTTTAATTTATCCCTCTGTTTTGGATCCATCAAGGAAGCGAACGGTTTGCCAACGATCTCATTTTCGTCAAAACCCAGCATACCTAATACGGTATTATTGACTGAAGTGATTCGGTTTCGACGGTCAATCATTCCGATGCCGACATCGGTTCTGCTAAGATGTAATTCATAGTTCTGGGCGGATTTTTCCGCCTCGAATAAGGAGTTCTCCAAGTCGATCCTCAGACTTCTTTCTGTCTCCACAAATCGACTATTGTCCTCGAATAATCCAATTACGATGGCGGAAAATGCCAGAAGGCTTCCTGTCCAGTATAATTCCGCAGAAAGATTGCCACCCATCGTCCGGTAAATTCCACTGAATATCATCATTACGACAGCCGTCGCAAACCAAAAATAGATCCTGTGTCGTGTATTTAAGTAGGTGAGAAAAAACTTTGCCGAACTAACCAGTAGCAACAGCACCGAGGAGTATTGAAATACCTGTGCATTCAAGTATTCACTGAGTATTTCTGGTGAGAATAAGGGCAAAAGGTAAGAATAAATCAAGATGGTTGCCCCGATCGCCGCCAGTGCCAGAGACGTGCTTGTCAGTACTGCTTTCGAGAAATTTCGGGAATCGATGATTTTGCCCATCAAGAATGCACTCATTAAGACAAGAACGGAGGCTGGCAAACGGCCAAGGCTATGGTATCGCAACCATTTATCATCTTGAAGAATGGAACCTGTGGCTTGGACCCACTGGCCCAAGAAATTTGGCGAGCCATCAAAAAAGACCGCTACCAATATACCAAGTGCCATTAACTGGAAACCGAGAGTGTGCTGTCGCAAAAAATATCTGAATAGGAGACCTATCGTGAGCAGACCAAGATAGAAAGGGAAGGAAGAAAATAGGAATGGCCGTTGATCTGTAATTTGATAATTGGCCCCACCACTGAACCGAATGATAACAACAGCTAAATTAATCAAGATCAATGCGACAAAGAATATGAGATAGACCCGATGAATCTTTGGACTTTTCGTGTCGGTCATAGGAGAGTCACTTTGGGTTAAGGCTTCAAATCAATGTACTCTCAATATGCGAATAATTAATTGATTTCGAAAGGAATTTTGGAAAAATGATCAGGAGAATTCTTAAATTGAAGAAATTCTGTGAAAGATCATACTGTCAAAACAAAAGCGGCCT
>JAUXJX010000096.1 GCA_030624545.1 Bacteroidota bacterium
AGGGCTATGAACGCCTGATCAAAGAATGTAATCTTACTCAGGAACAAGTTGCACAAAAAGTCGGTAAGGATCGCTCGTCAGTTACGAATTTTCTGCGCTTGTTAAAACTGCCGCTGGAAATACAGAAAAGTCTGCGGAATGGCGAGGTTTCCATGGGGCACGCAAGAGCCCTGCTGGCAGTTGACGACCTCCGACAGCAAATCAAACTGTGGAAGCTGGTTGTAAAGAGAAACTATTCCGTGCGAAAAGTGGAAGAGTTGGTAAAATCACCGAGCAGTGAAAGAGCCTCTTTGCCGCCCAACACGAAGCCGAGAAAATCAGCACTCATACTGGATGTCGAGGACAAGCTCCGTGAGATCTTGGGAACCCAACTCAGAATTTATCCGAAAAAGGAAGGCGGAAAGATAGAAATTGAGTACTATTCTGACGAGGATTTGGATCGAATTTTCAGTATTCTGACTTCCACGGAAAAACAATACTAAGGGATTATGCCTAAACCCAAAGCCAAGAAAAAACGCCGCTTCGTCTCTTTTCTGGTTCTTCCTGACGACTATACGGAGCCTATCAATTTTAAACTAAGCATCTTCTCGCTTAGGATGCTGGCGGTTGTCGGAATCATCTTGCTGATTCACATAATAGTCGGCGGTGTGTTTTATTTTCAATATTATCAAGTTCATAATGAAAATGTGGTTCTCAAGGTTGAGAAGGCCAAATTGGAGCGCGAAAACAGCCAGGTCCGTACGATAGCAGAAAAATTCGACGAGCTTCAGCAAATCTCCCGAAAACTCAGAATTTCACTGGGCGTAGACGACTCCGAAGAAGTGGATGGACTCTTATCACAGACGAGTCCTCTGGTCAGACAGCAAAGCGAAATTGTGAATCAAGATTTCCCGCCCATCGCAGGAGAAGGCGGAGTTGAGAGGCAGGTCGAGGCTGCTTTACAGCGTGTGAGCAATGCCCAGTCTTTATACCATTTGATGTATGAGAATTTACCGACATTACTTCCCGTTGATGGATTGATTTCTCATGGCTATGATGCAATGCATTTTGGCGAGCCCCTTTCACGGGATCAACATCAGGGCATTGATATCACTGCCAAACGTGGGTCGATTATCAGAGCTTCGGGCGCGGGAACGATTGTCTTTGCGGGTTGGACACCGGATTTGGGAAACCTTATTATTGTCTATCATGGTAGCGATCTCTTTACATTTTATGCACACAACATGCGCCTGCTAAGGAAAGAGGGCACTGTAAAAAAGGGTGAAGCCATTGCACTTTTGGGAAGCTCCGGAGGTTCCAGTACAGGCCCTCATCTTCATTTTGAGATTTGGCGTGAATCCAAGCCGGTGGATCCAAGGGAATTCATCTTTGCCCTGCAGAGAGATCAGTCTTCTGTGGAAATGTAGAAATGACTTCGAAAGGAGAGAACATGTTTAAGGATAGGGACAACGCTTCTTACGATAAAATGGGTGATCTGAACACACTCATCGGCAAGGGATCAGTAATCGAAGGCAATCTAACGTCCGAGCACAGCTTGCGAATCGATGGAAAGCTCATAGGCAATATCAAATCCACTGATTCCATAATCATTGGCAAAGACGGTCATGTGCAGGGCGAAATTGATGTGAAGAATGTTATTCTGGGCGGCTCGATCAAGGGCAAAATCGTGGCGTCCGGCAAAATCACATTGGAATCTACCGCCGTGTTTGTCGGCCAGCTAAAAGCCGCAAAACTAGTTATTGCGGAGGGCGCAACTTTTGATGGAAGCTCGCATATGAAAGGAGCCTCGGAAGTTATATCGTCTCGCTCCGAACAAGAGGGGCCAAAGGTGAAACCGGTAGAAGTGCCTGTCGAGACATCGGCAGACTAACAAGAATCGGGCATAACTGTGGATGCTAACCTTGATTTCCAATACACTAAATGAAGGGGCAGGGCAAAAATAGTGGTTTTCGCGGAACCATACGTGAGATGGGACCGTACGTTGATTTAGGGATGCGTTTCGCCCTTAGTATGACTTTTGGTGTGCTTGGCGGGCTTTGGCTGGACAAGAAGTTGAATACGACGCCTTTTCTTTTGATTGTGGGTTTTTTGATAGGAGCTGCGGCGGGATTTTGGAGTATTTACCGGGTGGTTTACGTAAAGGATCAAACAAAGCGGCGTGATAAAAACGGGTAAGACTTTTGTCAGTTCTTTTTTGCTGCTTGGCTTCATCGCGGGGCTTATCGGGTTTGTGGTTCTTTTGTTATTTGGATGGCAAAACTCTCTTCCTTCCCTGATCGCTGGATGGTTGATCAGCTTGGCCTTAATCTTGTGCGGATATCTTGCAAATAATTGGGGCTTTTCACAATCTCATAAGATGTTCCTGGCAGTCCTGTTTGGAGGGATGACCCTGCGAATAGTGACCGTTGTCGGCATTGTATATTGGGTAAACCGGGCACAATGGCTGCCAATGCTGACATTTCTGGTGAACTTGACTATCTATTATTTCATATTTCAGTCTATAGAACTTGTTGTGATTAAACGACAATTGACAAAACCAAAATAATAAGGGAAACAAAAAGTCATGCTTGGATATTGGACGACGGTAACCGATCCTGAAAAACAAGGCCCTGATGACGTAGGTGCGGGTTTCATTTTAGAGCACGTGCAGGATCATGTGGTAATTGAGTTGCCTACCGTACTGGGAATCGACATGTCGATTACCATTCACGTACTGATGATGTGGATTGCCTGTGCAATTTTGCTGCTGCTTTTTGCCCTGGCAAGACGTCAAATCGGCCTGGTCTCCCGTGGATTCGGGAACGCAGTCGAATCGGTGGTTGTGTTTTTGAAGGGTGATATCATAGAAGCGTACCTCGGCGAAGAGGGTAAGCGTTTTACGCCGTACCTGCTGACTGCTTTCTTTTTCGTTTTGACATGTAACCTGTTGGGGTTGGTGCCCGGTGCGGCCACTGCTACTTCCAACCTTGCGGTCACGGGAACTTTGGCGGTTTTGACCTTCCTTATTGGGCAAACGGCTGGAATCTTGAAAAAAGGAATTATCGGCTATTTCAAAAGCTTTCTTCCGGCTGGTGTGCCGGGCTTCGTCGCGCCCATCGTGTTTTTCATTGAATTTATTGGCGTATTCACCAAACACTCTGCTTTGGCGATCCGGCTATTCGCGAACATGATGGCGGATCACTTGATCGTGTTAACCTTTCTTGGACTAATCATCATATTCAAGAGTTACTTGGTGGCTCTGCTGGCCGTGCCCGGCGCGGTGGCGCTTGAACTTCTCGCCGTCTTGATTGCAGTGATCCAGGCGTATATTTTCACCATGCTGTCCGCCGTGTTCATTGGTATTGCTTTGGCAGAGGAACATTAATATATTTACCAAATTTGGAAATCGAATAAGTCACTTGACGGTCATTAAGAATAGATAAGGAGGTTTATCAACTATGGACATGTCACTCGCCTTTGCATATTTGGGAGCAGGTATCGGCGTAGCCGGAGCTACAATCGGATGCGGTATTGGGATTGGAAAACTGGCCAGCGAAGCGATGATGGGCGTCTCCAGACAACCGGAGGCTGTCGGTGATATTCGCGGAATGATGATCTTAACTGCTGCTATGATCGAAGGTGTGGCCCTATTTTCCGTATTGGTCTGTGTGTTGCTGATTTTCGCCAGCAAGACCGTTAGCTAATCGAAACCGGTTCTTCGTAAAACCGGAAGAACCTCCAACAGTGGAATTCGCATATGCTATTCGTAATTCTGGAATCGAATTTATTGGCCGTTGAGCCAGGCCTTGTCGTCTGGTCAGCGATCACGTTCTTGCTCCTCCTCCTGGTTCTTCGCAAGTTCGCGTGGAAGCCGATTCTCAGTGCATTAGAAAATCGCGAGACCCATATTCGCGAGTCGATCGAACGTGCGGAAGAAGCACAAAGGAAAGCAGATGAGAATCTAAAGTCTTACCAGAAGATCATGGAGGATGCAAGGAAAGAAAGCCGCGAGATACTGGAGAAGGGCCGAATGACGGCGGAAACCATGCGCGAGGAAATTCTGGACAAGGCGAAGGAAGAATCTGCGCGGATGGTTGAAAAGGCAAAGAAGGAAATCTCATTGGAACGGGAAAAATCCCTGGATGAGATTAGAGGACTTGCCGTTGATCTTTCTTTGGCCGCGGCCTCGAAACTGGTGGAGCGTTCCCTGAAAGATTCGGATCATGAAAAGATCGTCGAGCAATATATCAAGGAGATGAAGGTATCTTGAACAGGGCAGGAATCCTACCCCGTAGATATGCCAAGGCCCTGTTTCTTGTGGGGAGTGATCGGGGCATCCTCGATAAGATTCAAGAAGACTGGGCTCTATTTGTTCATACGCTGAAAGAGAAGCCGGACTTCTATCACTTCTTCGTTTCGCCCGAGGTTTCTCGCCGCGAAAAGGAAGAAAAGATTGAAGAGCTTTTTGGCGATATCTTCTCGAATGTATTCTACAATTTCCTTCTGGTTATCTTAAAAAATCAGCGGCAGAATGTAATTTTGGAGATTGCCGAGGCTTTTAATGTCGAAGTGGATCAATCAGTCAATCGCACCAAAGCAGTGGTAACGTCCGCGGTGGAGTTGCCAGCTGAATTAAGAACACAAATTCAGCAGCAATTGTCCAAAGATTTGAACAAAGAGATCATTCTGGTTACGCAAAGAGACCCAACACTCATTGGGGGAATTCGGATCATGGTGGAGGGCAAAGTGATCGATGGATCGATCAAGGGGAAGCTCCGCATGATGCGAGATTTTTTGATGCAAAAGCCGGAAGAGAGGATGAACTGATCCCTCGATACTCGCAGCTCCGTTGCGCCGCCCGGGCTGTCCGGTCGACTATCTTGCATTGCGATCGCGCTATGGGCATAAACAAATTGGAGGTAAAGGTAAATGGAAATTAGGCCGGAAGAGATCACATCGATAATTCGGCAAAAGATCGAGTCCTTCGAGCATACTTTTGAGGTGGAAGAAGTCGGAGAAGTGATTCAGGTTGGTGATGGGATTGCCCGCGTCTATGGCCTGGAAAAAGTCATGGCTGGTGAATTGGTCGAATTTCCCAACGGCGTCTTCGGCATGGCCCTTAATCTCGAAGAAGACAATGTTGGCTGCGTGCTTTTCGGTGATGACACGTTGGTAAAGGAAGGAGATACTGCAAAGCGAACCCGTCGCATTATGGAGGTTCCCGTCGGAGATGAGCTGTTGGGTAGAGTAGTAAATCCCCTGGGACAGCCCATTGATGGCAAGGGCCCGATCCAGACTCAAAGTTCTAATGCCATTGAACGAAAGGCTGTAGGGGTCATCTACCGCCAACCCGTAAAGGAGCCGCTTCAGACCGGCATCAAAGCTATCGATTCCATGATACCCATCGGCAGGGGCCAGCGCGTATTAATCATCGGTGACCGCCAGGTAGGCAAAACGGCTATTGTTATTGACACGATCATCAATCAGAAAGACACGGATGTCGTTTGTATTTATGTAGCCATAGGTCAGAGGGGGGCTACTGTAGCCAGGGTTGTGAAGACGTTGGAAGACAATGGAGCTTTGGATCATACGATTGTGGTTTCCGCCACCGCGGAGCAGCCGGCGCCCCTTAACTACATCGCCCCTTATTCCGGTGCGGCAATGGGCGAACATTTCCGCGACAATGGCAGGCATGCCCTGGTGATTTATGATGACTTGTCCAAGCACGCCGTATCATACCGCCAGGTTTCCCTGCTGCTTCGGCGCCCGCCCGGTCGAGAAGCATACCCCGGCGATGTCTTTTATCTTCATTCACGTCTTTTGGAGAGGGCATCCAAACTCAGTGATAAAATGGGTGGTGGCTCGCTTACAGCACTTCCTATAATAGAGACACAAGCAGGCGATGTCTCTGCCTACATTCCAACGAACGTGATTTCAATCACGGATGGCCAGATCTACCTGGAACCGGATCTGTTTTATGCCGGACAACGGCCTGCAATCAATGTTGGTCTTTCCGTGTCGCGAGTTGGTGGTAACGCCCAAATCAAAGCCATGAAAAAGATTGCCGGCAGCCTTCGCCTGGATTTGGCCCAATATCGTGAGCTTGCCGCTTTCTCCAAATTCGGTTCTGACCTGGACAAGGCCACCCAGGCGCAGCTTACCCGCGGGCAGCGCATGGAAGCGATTCTCAAGCAGGGGCAGTATGAACCGCTGCCAGTGGAAAAGCAAATTGCAGTCGTCTTCCTCGGCACGAAAGGCTTCCTGGATGAGCTGCCGGTCGAAAGAGTTCCGGAGGTGGAAAAGCAGTTCCATGTTTTCCTGGATTCGCATCAAGTGGAGTTGATGGAGGAACTGCGGGACAAGAAAGAAATTTCCGACGAGATGGAGCAAAAACTGACGGCCGCCTGCGAAGAGTTTATGAAATCCATTTCGGTGACGAGCTAGTTTATGGCAACATTGCGGGATATCCGTCGGCGGATCAGCAGCGTAAAAGGCACGCAGCAGATCACCAAAGCGATGAAAATGGTCGCGGCGGCCAAACTGCGCCGCGCCCAGGAAAAAATCTTAAAAGCCCGGCCATATGCTTATGAATTGCGCAACGTGATTGGACATCTCGCCGGAATTGTGAACCGGGATGCGCACCCGCTGCTGAATTTGCGGGATGTGAAGAACGTTGGCATCGTTGTGGTCACTTCCGATAGGGGGCTATGCGGCGCCTTCAATATGAATATCATCCGCCTCGCCATGGATGAAATCAAATCTGCCGAGGCCGATGGAATGGGGGTTAAGCTAATACTAGTGGGTCGCAAATGCCGAGACTTCTTCCGTCGGCGCGACTATGAAATCGTTGCTGAATATTTTGATTTCTTTAATGACCTGGCATTCATAAATGCCCAGGAAATTGCAGGGAATTTGATTCGGCTATATACCTCTGGTGAAATAGACAAGGTTTCGCTTGTTTATAATGAATTCAAGTCAGCCGTACAACAGAACCTTCTTGTTGAACAGTTGCTTCCGTTGGAGTCCAAAATAGAAGGGGATTCATCCAAGACCTTTCAATATCTTTACGAGCCTTCAGCGGATGAATTGTTA
>JAUXJX010000299.1 GCA_030624545.1 Bacteroidota bacterium
ACCTCATGTCCGAGGAAGAGATCAACCTGGCAGTAAGCGAGGCGCTGGACTCCGATTAGCACCAAAATATTCTCGACTGCAACCGGCCCGGTTCGACTGATTGAATCGGGCTTTTTATTGTGGACTGGATTACAGGATTTGCCAGAGAATAACATCAGTTTCATCCTGTTCGTCATGTTTATCCGGTCTATTTCACTATCGGCGCAGGCAAGCGATTGCTCTGCTTCTTCAACCCCAGACCCAGGAAAGGTTGAGCATGTCATGAATCGTCTGAAATCCTTCTTACTCGTAATTTTTGTGTCTACAATCTCACTAGCAGTGGCGGGTTGCTCAGCGGAAACAAAGGGAATCATCTATGTGGTCGTTGAAACCGAGTATGGCGAGATCGAGGTAGGGATTGACTCAGTACGCGCGCCCATAACTTCTGCCAATTTCTTGAAATATGTAGAAGGCGGCTTCTATGCCGGTGGCAGCTTTTACCGCACTGTGACGATGGACAATCAACCTGATAACGACGTTCTCATCGAGGTTATCCAGGGTGGAATTAATCCGGAAAGAAGAGACCATGCCTTCCCGCCAATTGTTCTGGAGAGAACGAATAAGACGGGTATTCTTCATAGAGATGGGACCATTTCCATGGCAAGGGGAGGCCCGGATACGGCCACCGCCCATTTCTTCATCTGCATCGGCGATCAGCCGTCCCTCGATTTTGGTGGAAACAGGAACCCGGATGGACAGGGATTTGCCGCATTTGGCCGGGTTGTGCGGGGTATGGACGTCGTCAAGAAAATACAAACGGCGCCGGCTGAAGGGCAGCAATTAACGCCGCCGATTAAGATCATTTCTGTGCGACGAAAATGATGTGGTCGTGGGTTTGGACGGATTCAAAATCATGCCGAATCATGTGCATGGGATTGTGGTGATACGTGATCGGGATGATGTTGCGGGAAATGCGAATGTAGGGACGCGACATATCGCGTCTCTACCATGAACATGAACAACAATTATTGGCGACATTTGGATGACGGCATGACATTGTTCAAAGGCAAATACCGGGTTGAATCGACACGTCTTCGTGGATGGGATTATTCTTCGCCCGGAGGGTATTTCGTTACGATCTGTACCAAAGACCGTAAATTGTTTTTTGGTGATGTGATTCATGCGGTGATGGAATTGTCTGAAATTGGCAAAATCGCGCACCAATATTGGACAGAAATTCCCGATCATTTTCCTATGGTGGGTTTGGACGGATTCAAAATCATGCCGAATCATGTGCATGGGATTGTGGTGATAACAGAATCCGCAAACCAGGATATGGTAGAGACGCGACATGCAGAGACGCGACATATCGCGTCTCTGCATGAACAACGTAAACAACAACATGAACCAACACCGGCCAAATTTGGTGGGTTAAAACCGGGTTCATTATCCAAAATCGTACAGGAATATAAATCTGCCGTTACACGGTGGTGCGGCAAAAATGGGCAGGAATTCGGATGGCAGGCCGGTTTCTATGATCATATTATCCGGAACGAGAAATCCCTCCATAGAATCCGCCAGTACATTCGAAACAATCCGGCAAAATGGGAATCAGACCGAGACAATCCTTCAGGTTTATATATTTGAAATAGGCAAAACATAATCACGGAATCACACCTGCCTCCAGTAGGGTGTTGCAAGATGTCATTCCCGAATGCCTTGGTCGGCCTGCCCGCTGTCAGGCAGGGTATTGCAGAACGGGTAAAAAGCCTCGAATTGTCATCCTGAATCCGCCGCAGGCGGATGAAGGATCTTGTTTGAAACTCATCCTAACTCTCATGTAATCAAATTGTTAAGGGCGGTACTAGCAAGATTCTTCGAGGAGCCTGTCCGTTCGGCTGAGCTCACGACGAAGCCTGAGCTTGCGAAGGGCTCAGAATGACATTTTATATGATTTTGTGTATTCTGCAACACCCTGCTGCAGGCACGCCAGAAAAAATTGATTCAATAAATCATTCCACACGCATCAACCATCCAATTCCGCAACATCGATTTTTCGGTGGTCCTCGGTATTGTCCGGTGTTCGATCGCCCTGCAATTCATGCAATTCCCCTTGCTTCAAATTGATTCTTACATTACTTTCATCATTAAGCCATGACAGAGAAACGAGGAGGACGTCTGTATGCCAAAGCTCACGATTGTGGGATTCGGAACATATGATGTTGAGGATGGAAGGCGCCTGGTTAAAGCGATCAAGGGATGCGGAGTTGACATTGGCCATCGTTGCGGCGGCATTGCCAAATGCACCACCTGCCGCGTTGAATTCTCAGAAGGTGAACCGGGGCAGATGACCCGGGCCGAGTATGACAAATTGATGGAACGCGAGCTGCTCGGAGAGGTTCGCCTTTCCTGCCAGATTGTTTGTGACCATGACATGGCGGTAAAAGCCCGCATGCTCCAGTCCGAAATGGGCTGGTCCGACCCGGGGCCGGAACCGGAAGACGATGTGATGCCCGAGGCTCGCTGGTTTCCCAAGGAAGATTTGGTGGGGAAGTAGGCCACGAAGTTGCCTGGCAATTGCAAAACACTGTCCCACTAAAGTGCACACGGACTAGGAACTATGCGACAGATTGGACATCTCGAAAATCATTCCAGCGCCCTGACCTTTAGCGATGCGCTTTTTGTGCATGGCATCGAGAATGAGGTAAAACCGGACGATGATGGGAGTTGGATCGTCTGGGTCCATGCCGAAGAAAGGGTTCCACTGGCGAGAGAATTGCTCAGCCTTTATAAAAAGAATCCGGATCATGAAAAGTTTCATCAGGCCCCCGAAAAAGCCCATGAGCTGCGCAGGGTTGAGCAAAGGGAAAATAAGGCATACAAAAAGCGGATGGCGACGGCAAGCCGTGCCATAAGTGGCGTTTTCGAAAATAAAACCGGACGGTTGACCCTCGCGCTGATTATCATTTCCGCTGCAGTAGCCCTGACTTCCGGGCTTGGCTCGAATAAGGGACCGATCAGTGGACTATTCATCACGGACTATGAGATCATAGGAAATAGAATTCGTTGGCGACCGGGTTTGACCGAAGTGTTTCAAGGCGAGTTTTGGCGGCTGATTACACCAATCTTCATCCACTATGGCATCTTTCATATTCTGTTCAATATGCTTTGGCTGCGCGCCCTCGGCAGCATGATCGAGTGGCGGCAAGGAGCTTTGTACTTTGGAATTTTGGTGGTCGTGATTGCCGCAGTTTCCAATCTTGGACAGTATTTCCTGACTGGACCCAGCTTTGGCGGTATGTCCGGAGTCGACTATGGGCTGCTGGGTTATGTTTGGATAAAGGGGAAATACGACCCCAAATTTGGGGTCCAACTAAGCAACGTAATCGTTCAATTGATGATCGTCTATTTCTTTCTCTGTCTCACCGGACTTTTCGGTCCAATCGCCAACGCAGCCCATGGCTTTGGTCTTGCCACTGGAATGGCGTGGGGCTACCTTTCAGCGCGGCGACGATGAAATAGAAGCAATCGTGAAGCAGATCATCCGATTTATCTCAATAAGTTTCCACCAAGAAGGTCTATTGGATTAATCCTCATCTTGGATTGCGCCTCCGTCCTCAGCAACTCGCAGAGGCAGTGGGTAAGAAGGAATCATAATTGCGAGCGATTCTATCATTTGTCCTGATTGCGGGATCGGTCTATGTTGGGATCTGTGTCCTTCTCTTCGTCTTTCAGGAGAAGCTGCTATTCTTTCCAGATCGAACGATTGCCGTCACACCACAATCTGGGGGCTTGGGCTATGAGTCGGTCACAATGTTCACAGAAGATAACGTGAAGATAAGCGGGTGGCACATTCCGGCAGGAGAGGCCAAATTCGTGCTTCTCTTCTTTCACGGCAACGCCGGAAATATCTCGGATCGATTGGAGTCATTGCAGATATTCCATGGGCTCGGCTTTTCCGTTTTGATTGTCGATTACCGCGGCTATGGCGAAAGCGGCGGCCGGCCGTCTGAGCCCGGAACATATCGCGAT
>JAUXJX010000183.1 GCA_030624545.1 Bacteroidota bacterium
CACTTCGACTCCGCTCACTTCGACTCCGCTCACTTCGACTCCGCTCACTTCGACTTCGCTCAGTGTGGACATTATTTTGTGTTCTTATGGATCGTGAGTTGCGGCATTGAATTCAAACCGCATTCGCAAAATCAAAACATCGCTGCTTCGGCGTACTCGCCAAATTCTTCACGAAGCACTTGCACCATTTCACCTAGAGTTACATAATTTCTTGCACAGTCCAGCAATTTCGGCATCAAATTGCCACCATTGCCGGCGCTCTCACGGAGAGCTGCGAGGCTTGCCAGAGCATCAGATTCGCTGCGCTCCGATTTCACCTTTCTAATTGCCGCAATTTGATTTTTTTCAACCTGAGGATCGATCCTGAGGATGGGAATTTCCACCCTTTCATCTTCCTCAATATATTCATTCACGCCGACGATGATTCGACTCTTCGCGTCAATTTCCTTCTGGTATTGCGCCGCAGCCCTGGCGATTTCACGCTGAAAAAAGCCAAGTTCAATGGCAGAGATCACACCGCCCAGCTTTTTGATTTGTTCGAAATATTCCTCAGCGCCCTCTTCCATTTTGTTGGTCAAGGATTCCACAAAATAAGAGCCGGCAAGCGGGTCGATTGTGTTCGCGACACCGGTCTCGTGGGCAATGACCTGCTGAGTGCGAAGCGCGATTTTGGCGGCTTTCTCTGACGGCAGCGCCCAGGTTTCGTCCATGGAATTGGTGTGTAGCGATTGTGTTCCGCCCAAAACTCCGCCGAGAGCCTCGGTGGCAGTCCGGATAATGTTGTTTTCCGGCTGCTGGGCCGTCAAGGAACAGCCTGCCGTTTGGGTGTGGAAGCGCATCAACCAGGAGCGAGGATTTTTTGCTTTGTAGCGCTCCCGCATGTGGCGCGCCCAAATCCTCCTCGCCGCACGGTATTTGGCGATTTCCTCAAAAAAATCCAGATGGGCGTTAAAGAAGAAGGAAAGCCTTGGCGCGAAATCGTCCACATCCATGCCGGCCTTTATGGCGGCCTCCACATAGGCGAAACCGTCCGCGAGGGTGAAGGCCAGCTCCTGGACGGCCGTTGAGCCTGCCTCCCGAATATGGTAGCCGCTGATCGAAATGGTATTCCACAGCGGGACTTCTTTGGAGCAGTACTCGATCATATCCATGATAATCCGCATGGACGGATTGGGTGGAAAGATATATTCCTTTTGAGCGATATACTCCTTCAAAATGTCGTTTTGAATGGTGCCTCGCAATTTGTTCTTGGGAACACCCTGCTTCTCACCGACCGCGAGATACATGGCGAGGAGCATAGCTGCGGGCGAATTGATCGTCATGGAAGTGCTTACTTTGTCGAGAGGAATTTTATCGAAAATGGTCTCCATGTCACGCACGGTGTCGACTGCGACGCCACAAACGCCGACCTCTCCATGACTCATGGGATGATCGGAATCATAACCCATCAAGGTGGGCAGATCAACTGCGGTGGATAGTCCGGTTTGGCCGTGGGTCAGCAGGTACTGAAATCTTTCGTTGGTGTCTTTGGGACCGGCAAAACCTGCGAATTGCCGCATGGTCCAGAGTTTTCCTCGATACATGTTGGGGTGAATTCCACGGGTGTATGGATATACTCCCGGGAAGCCAATGTCACGCAAATAATCCACGTTTTCGAGATCATCCGGACCATAGAGGTCATTAACCTCCATGGACGATGTGGTAAGGAACTTTTCGTGCCGGTCGTTGCTGTTTGCCTTCTTCTCCGATTCCCAGCGTGATTTTTCTTGTTTTATCCTATCCCTGTCTGCCATGAATTTCTCCATGTCGATTCAAGTTCTGGTATTTCTAGTCATTGAGTATCTTTGTTAGCGCATCACTGTAGGATAACGTCCCATTTAGAATCTTGTCGACAAGTTTATCGAACTCTGTGAGTTTAGACTTTGTCCAAAAGCCTGCTTGCAGTTTTTGACCTATTTTCATTTTCAGTCTATCCTTGATCCGTTCGCGGCGTTTCGCTTCCAAACCGCCCTGGGTGCCGAGATATTCCCGATGCTTTGCAATATAGCCCATCAAGTCTTCTACGCCCTCCCCTTGATGTGCAACCGTCTGTACAATTGACGGCAGCCAACCATTATGTGAGCGGTTCAAATTAAGAACGGACTCTAGCTCGGTGTATGCCCTCTTTGCATTTTCGTGGTCAGATTTGTTCAAAACAAAGACATCGGCAATCTCCATGAGTCCTGCCTTCATCGCCTGAATGCTGTCGCCTGATTCCGGCACCAGGACGACAACGACTGTGTCTGCTGCCTGCACCACATCAAACTCAGACTGCCCGACGCCGACTGTCTCCAAGATGATAACGTTCTTGCCGAACGCATCCAGGACATCCGCGATTTCCTGGGTGGTATGGGCCAGGCCTCCCAGGCTTCCTCTCGTCGCCATGCTGCGAATAAACACGCCCGGGTCCTGGTCTATGGAATTCATTCGAATGCGATCTCCAAGGAGGGCGCCGCCGGTAAAAGGACTGGTAGGATCAACTGCTACCACGCCCACCGTTTCGTTTTCCTTGCGAAACCTTTCGACTATTTTGTCAAGGAGTGTGCTCTTGCCTGCACCAGGAGGGCCGGTAATGCCGATCCTGTAGGAACCTGTTGCCCGTTTGAGCACCTCATCGAGTGCAGAATCGGATTCTGTTCCGGAATTTTCCGCGCGAGAAATCATCTTCGACAGAGCGATCCTGTCCCCAGTGAAAAATCTCTTTATAAGCTCAGAATCGTTCATTTAACCGAGTGGGTGCTGGAATTAAGCAACGCGTTGACTTAAGATAAGTATATTTTCAAATTGGTGCAATTTTGAATCGTCAAGCCTGGCGCGTCTCAAAATGGAGGGATTTGCGCTGGCTCTAAAGGAAGAGTCGAAGGATATCCAGGTAGATATTGTAAATGAACTTGACGGGTAGAAAGGGAATCCGGATGATTGGAGTCATGATGACCAAAATTAGGATCATGAATCCGTAGGGGCGAATTTGGGCCATGAACTGCGCAAAGCGAGGGGGAAGCACATTTTCAAGAATATGGGACCCATCGAGTGGCGGAATCGGCATCAAGTTAAAGAAAGCCAGCACCAGATTAATGAGCATCCCGATGTTAAAGACGGAAAGAAAGAGGCTGTCCGGGGTGGCTCCTCCAAATACAGCCCAGGTAATGCTGAGGAAGAGGAAAACAACAGAGAGGAGCAGGTTCGAAGCGGGACCGGCAAAAGACACACGAATTTCATCGCGGCGCCTGTCTCTAAAATAGGCCGGATTCACGGGAACCGGCTTGGCCCAGCCAAATAGAAAGGCCGAGCCGGAAATGATCAAGATTGCGGGGAGAGCGATTGAGCCAATCAGATCGATATGGGGAATTGGATTCAAGGTGATTCTGCCCAGCATTCTCGCTGTAGGGTCTCCGGCCCGCTCCGCGGCAACACCATGGGCGCATTCATGAACAACGATTGAAAAGATCAACACGACTATGAATAGCAACTGTTCAATCATTTATTTTCCCACCTCACCTAGGCGCTCTTTCGCTGCTTCTCATGAATCCAATCGGGCAGCCGGTCCAACAATTCGTTTATGGATTCATACGTATGGATAGACAGATTTGGATGGTTGTTCCCGGAAATCATCTTGGTGACATTCAAGCCGCTCAGATAAACCGCGATGACCGGCTTATTATGATGGAGCGCATAGGCAATTTCGTAGCCAACACCGGTTGATGGATGTGAAATCTCGGCTAGAATTGCGTCAGCCTCATGAACGAGGCGAACATCGCGTTCATAGACTAGCGCCGGAGAAACATGCTTGTCCATTGTAAGCACTTCAGGATCGGCGACGAATTCCGTCAGAACCGAGAATCCTTTTTCGTTTAGCACCTCCACAATTTTCTTATAGACCGGCGCATAGGATCGCCCCGCGCTAATTGCTGCCGAGAAGTATATTCTCACTTAGCCCTCCGCCAAACGATATCCACCATCGATCGGAATGATCGCTCCCGTCATGAAATCCGATTGAGTCAATAGAAACTCGACGGTTCGGGCAACATTTTCCGGGGTGCCAATCTTCTTAAGTAATGCCCGATTACGATAGAATTCCACGTCCTTTGGTGTGGCTTGCTCGGACGGCAGCACCGTCCCGAGTGCAATTCCGTTCACCTGAACATGTGGCGCAAGAGCCTTGGCCAACCCTCGGACCAGGTGATTAATACCCGCTTTGCGAATCGTGTAGGGCAGGAAATTCGGCCAGGCTAGTTCAGCGCTCACATCCGTAATCAAGATAATCTTTCCCTGCTTCTGATCCAACATTTGCCGCCCGATTTCTTGACACAAGAAAAAATAACTTTTCAAATTTGTAGATTGAATCTGATTCCACTGTTCTTCTGTCACTTCAAGAAAGGGTGTGCGATAATAAACTGCGGCGCTGCCCACCAGCGCGTCGATGCGGCCGGGTTTTGAAATCAACGCGGCGCTCATCTCTTTCATTTGTGCAAGATTGGTGAGGTCGCAGGAGGTCAACTCCGCCGAATAGTCCTGGCCAAGCAGCTCATGGTCCAGACTTTCCGCTTCTTCTGCTGAAGAAATGTAGTGAATCACCACGTGGGCGCCGGCGCCGGCAAGAGTCCTGCTGATCTCGGCCCCGACCCGGCGGGCCCCGCCTGTGACCAGAATGACTTTTCTTTGAAAATCCATAAGTAAATCAAGTTTGTGGGATTCAAAAAAATTGGATAACAAAATAGTAAAAATAATCGGCGCAATCAAGGCAAAGTAGGATGTGCAGATTTGGGTGGAGCATGAGATAATCGGGAGGGCAGGCCAAAAGGTCTTTAACCACGGAGGGCACGCCTGCCTGCCGGCAGGCAGGGATTTTCACTTATCCTGCCTCCTCTCTCTCGGATGAAACGATCGGTGCACCTCCTGCAGATAGAATCGATCCAAATGAAGATAGATGCTCGTCGTCGAGATATCTGCATGCCCCAACATCTCCTGAACGGCACGCAAATCCGCACCGCCGTCGAGCAAATGGGTGGCAAACGAATGCCGCAGTGTATGGGGGCTGACATGTTTTTCGATGCCCGCCTCCTCAACATATCGCTTGAGAATATTCCAATATGCCATGC
>JAUXJX010000445.1 GCA_030624545.1 Bacteroidota bacterium
ATCGATACCGTTGTGGAATAGGGAATCTCCTCGCCATAGTGTTCGAATATCTGCTCGCGAATCATCTCAGCGACGATGAATCGCTCCGGGTGCTCGGTTAATTGATCGTGCGGATAGAAAGCCGGGCTCTCAGGAAGCCGGCTCACAATTTCAGGCATCACGCGTTCCAGACCATCCTCGTGCAAGGCCGAAATCGGAATCAATACATCGAGTCCATAATCCCGGACAATCTGTTCCATCATTGGCAAGAGGCGACTTTTTTTCACCAAATCAATCTTGTTGATCAGGACGATGATCGGTTTGTCTCGTGCCTTTATTCTGTCCAAATACAGTTCATCGTCAGGCCATAATCTCTCAGAGGCCTGGACCATAAACAGGATTACGTCTGCGTCATCAATTGCGGCCTGCACCGCGCTCATCATGAAATCTTGCAGTAGATATTTCGGCCTGATCATGCCCGGGGTATCCAGAAACATGATTTGATAATCATCACTCGAGTGGATGCCCAGTATACGATGCCGGGTCGTTTGCGGCTTGGTCGAAGTTATGGACAATTTTACGCCTAGTACATGATTCAAAAAGGTGGACTTGCCGACATTTGGCCTACCCAAAATTGAAACGTAACCGGCGCGGTGCTTGTTTAGCTGTGAGGGCTCTTTTTCGTTCATGAGTTCCTTCAGATTTCCGATTTCACAGTGCTATTTTTTTTGACCGCCAAGTTCGCGAAGAGGGCTCGAAGAACGCGAAGGTTTTCGCTCTGCATTCCTTGTCGTCAAAAACCTCCGTGTCCTCTGTGGTTGAAATCTTTCAGCCATTTCCATTTTTATTGACCAATCACAGGTTTTCTCAACACATCACAAATAGATCCTCATGGTCGTGCCGCTATCCAACTGCGAGTCCTTTAAGATCAACTTCCCCATATGGTATTCTTCAATGATACGTTTGGCCAGATTCAATCCCAGGCCCCATCCGCGTTTTTTTGTGCTGAATCCCGGCCGGAAAATATCCTTCCTGTCTTTCGGCGAAATCCCTCTGCCATTGTCAGAAACGTCAACAAATATCTGATATTGTTTTCGATCGGAAATGCCCGAGGACAGCCTGATCAAGCCATGATCATGATTGATGGAATCGACCGCATTCTTTACCAGGTTTTCAAAAACCCACTCCATAAGATCCGAATTGGCGGGCACGCAGGGAATATCACTAAAATCTTCTACTACTGTGACCTTTTTCTGCATCTGCGGCAAACGCCTGCGGATGTACCTGGCCACACCGAGCAAAATTTTATTGATGTCCTGGTCGCGCAAATCTTCCAGTGAACCTATTTGGGAAAATCGCTCGGCCACTTTTGTCAGGCGAACTGCATCTTGCTCCATTTCTTCGATGACTTTTAACGTACCGGCCCGCTTATAGGATTTTTCCCGGATCACTTCGATCCAACCCATCAAAGAGGATAGCGGCGTGCCGAGCTGATGGGCCGTCTCTTTGGCCATTCCGACCCAAAGAAATCGCTCTTCACTTTTTTTGATGGTTGAGAATCCGATGAAACCAATCAAGATAAACAAGCCGACCAAACCCAGCTCAATGATGGGCAGCCAACGCAGATGGGTGATCGTTGCCGAATCGCCGTAATAGAGATATCCCAGGGTTTGCTTGCCGTTTATGGGGTCCTCATAAGTAAGGGGAAGTGGCTCTCCAATCGTTTTCATACGATTCTTGATCCGATTCACGCGCTCCAGGTTTTCAGGTGTCCGTTCCGAACCGATGTTGCCAATGCCTTTCCAAAAGGTAGGTACATGATCTTGATTTGTAGAAATGATCGGAAAGTAGGTGCGTTCAATGATTTCGTTAAATATGAAGTCAACATCAGAGTTTGGATCTGATGCAGCAGTAGCGTACATGCGGCTATAGAACTGCAGAATCGTGCGCGCCTCCTGTCGGAGGTCGTTGACCAATTTTTCGGTATAAAAAAGGAGGCCCACAATGATAGCCAGTGCGATGCCAAAAAGTATGCCCTTGAACCGTCCCTTCGATTCATAGATGTGTGTTTGCATCAGCGGCTTGCCCATTTTTTTTGAATTTTATTGAACACTTCTTCGACCTGGTCGATCAACGATTCTTCGTTGCCATCGTTGTCGATGCAAAAGTCCGCTCGTTCCTTTTTTTCGGATAACGGGATCTGTCGCGATAACCTTTCAAGAATTTCGTCACGACTCAGGCCGTCTCGCTTCATAACCCGTTGAATGCATTTTTCTTCGTCCGCCAGCACAACAACCACAAAATCCAGATAGGTGTGTAAATCCGTTTCGTAGATAAGCGGCGAATCTATGATGATTAGAGCAGCCCCCGCTTTGCGCTGTTGCTCATCAACCAAATTCCACATTTGTCTCCGCACGAGAGGGTGAATGATGCCATTCAAGCGCTGCAGCTTAACGGGATCGCTAAAGACAAGATCCGCCAGTCTCTTCCGATCAACGCTGCCATCTGTGCGAAGCACTTCTTGGCCGAAGGTGTCGGCAATGGTTTGGATAACGTCGGCCTCACCGGTCACCTCCCGCGCTGCTTCATCTGCGGAAAACACGGTGGCGCCTAATTCGCCAAAGATCTTGCTTACCGTAGTTTTGCCGCTGCCAATGATGCCCGTCACACCGACCAATGGCTTATTACGTTTCACAAGGCCACTCGGGAGTAAGCCCCATGGAGACCCCTGTCGGTGGGGAAAAAGAACCTTCATCGCCGCGAAATTTATTGATTTCACCCAATATTTATGGCACCTTATTGACGACCATAGCCGAGGAACAGAAAAATATATCATCAAAATGTAAAGGATTTCCATCATCCGATACAAAGAAATTTTGATTGAGTTGAAATCCCGGTCAAGTTGACCGTCCATCCAGGTGACGTAAGGCCCCTAAGGAAAACGCTCAAAATGTCAGAACCATCTGTCTATGTTTGCGATGCTGTGCTCTTGATCGAGAAGCTGCATCAACACTTATTCGATGATTCCTTCCTGGCACAGACAATTCATGAACAACTGGCTCGACAGGCTCAAAATCTCTTCAAGGCACACCAAGCGGGAAATACGGCCGCGGTCGTTGA
>JAUXJX010000321.1 GCA_030624545.1 Bacteroidota bacterium
CCCAGAAATGAGTTGTCATTATTGGCATAGCTGATTGTCGTAACTAATGGCTGCTGGAATCGGGTACGAAGAGAAAAGCTCTGGATATCATTGTTTATTCCTAGTGGGAGGCTTGCTACCAGACGAGTATCCTCAAAAGCATCGTTCTTGTCAAACGTAATGTAGCTAAGGCTTAGGGTGTGGTCCAAATTAAACAGGAATAAATCGTAGCTTAGGTTGGCTGATAATTCCTTGGTCGTATTGTCCTCGCGATTGTCAGTGGTTCCCACTGCGTCTATGCTGTTATTCCGATTGTACGAGCGATAATTCAGATTGAAATTTGGCATTCCCTGTCCGGGAAAAACATTCAGACCGCCGCGAAATGTTCTGAGCGCGATTGTTGGGTTGCCGTCCTCAGCCTTGAAATTATCATCGTAGCTTTCATAGCCAAGGGTCAGATAAACCCGATTTTGCAATAAGCGCACCCGATCCGAAACCAGCAACCCTCTGATGTTGTTCTTCAGAAACGAGTTCGCCAGTGAATTGTAGGCAGCCCCGATCCTTTTGTACTTAAATCTGAGAGCATGTCGTGCAGCTCTCAACTGAACTGATGTGGTGAATGCCACAGAAGTGGCGTCCCTGGGGTCGAGTGGCGTCGTACTGGTATTGATTATGAAAATATCCTCGTACCTAGAGAAATCTATATCAATATCCGAATCAGGCAGGAGTTCTTCAATCCTCTCTTGGGTTAAGGCACCCGGGGAGGTATCGTCTGTGAACAGACTAAAGGCAACTTCAGATTTCCAACGGAGGCGGTTTTTAAACAGGGACAAAAGCAGATCAGCACCCGCCACCACATTGTCCTTTGGTTTATTGCCGCCGCTAATTGAGGTGGAATCGTCCCGCACCCTCATCAGGCTAATGCCCAACTGAAAACGTCTGCCGCTGCCAAAACTGGTGCGTAGACCAAGAAGATCGCGTGTGAAAGTTGTGCCTTCCACTCCCCGGTTCACCTGGCCTGCAACAAAGTCAAAATTTATGAACTTCAAATTCAATTGGCCCTCGAAGCCGCGAACGCGGCGGCCCCAGAGCATAAGTTCTGAAAATCTCGGGTATGTGTCTCCTGCATATAACTGGGCAGGACCGGCTTGCAGCCAGAATGAAAATCGATTCCTTGGCTGAAAGTTCCCGTCCTCAAGTGAAGTAATATAGACCTGTGAACCGTAGCGTATGCCGCCCGTTTCGCCGGTAATCTGGGCGCCAAGTTGGTTATTCTCCCGCTCTCTGCCGCTGAAGCGATCGAGTTTTGATTCCACATAAATATTCCCTTTGGCGCCGGATATCAAAGGAGCACGGGCTGCTGCAAGAGTCCTTGGCCTGATCACCTGAAAGTTCCATCGAACCGGAGCATAGGCATTCCCGTCAGGATCAAACATCCTCACTTCAATTCGGTGAAGTCCGGCTGAGAGTGCTGATGGC
This sequence comes from Bacteroidota bacterium, assembly GCA_030624545.1. Classification (GTDB taxonomy): domain Bacteria; phylum Zhuqueibacterota; class JdFR-76; order JdFR-76; family DREG01; genus JAUXJX01. The sequence continues at coordinate 1,459 of JAUXJX010000321.1, forward strand.
GTGTGGGTGACCAGATTCTCTGAGATTTCGGGCTCCACAACACGCCCATCCAAGAGGACACGAGTCGCACTCAGGTCGATCTCTCCGGGCTCAAAGAAGAGTGTGAGCGCAATAACAACCTCATCAGCTTCCAAGCGCTCCCCGTCTTCGGGGCTCAGAATAAAGAATTTCTCTTCATCAACCAGTCTGCCAACAACGGACGTGTCCACGGGAGCTGTCTCGATCGGAGTTGGCTCCTCTGCCGGGATTAGCTGAATTTCATACGGCTGAAAATAAGGGTTGGACACGGGTAAAGTCCATACGTCGGTGCCCTGAATGAAAGACAAGAAATATTGCACCTTGGCCGCGCTAAAAGCAAATGGCGGGATGCTTCCCCGGAATTCATCGACCACGCTTTCAAGTATGATAAACTCGTAAGTATCCTCACCTTCAGCACGGAAATACACACGCGTCTCATCCCCCGAAGAAAACTCACCTTCTACTCGAACGGCAATATCTATGGGCTTATTCTCCGGGGCATTGAAAACCTGGGTGTGAATGAGCCTAATTTGAGCGAAAGATTTCGTGGCAAGAACAGACAGGAACGCCAAGGCAATCAGAGATAACGCGAGACTGTTACGGATTTTGAAAGCGGAACAGTTTGATCTAATCATTCTATTCTCCTACTATTCTCCTAGATTTCGACGTACTTGATGATTAGATCGTTGCTTCCATTGGGGGTGTTGAACCGGAGCCTAATCTCCCTAATTCCCTCAGCCTCGAACGGTAATGGGCCAGTCGTAGTCTCCACTTCCAGAGTTGATTGTCCGTCGGTTTTTCCTGTGTTTCCTTCTGTTACCATCGCACCCTGACCGCTCAGCAGTTGCTGCAAGGTGTTGGCAATTTCTACCGAGTCCAAAAGAACCATAGTCAGCAATCTGCCGCCAGTCAGAATGAAATACGCCGCAGTCCCCCTTACAGCCGCCACCCCGGATGGAGTTTCCACTATAAAGGGAGATTTTTGTTTCTTGGCGTTTATGAACAATCCGCCAAATTCCATTCTGATGCGTTTCTTAATCGTTTTCTCTTCCCTTTCACCGCGTATGGTTACGTTTGAGTTTTTCCAAACACGAATGAGGCTTTTGTCGTCGGTAAACACAAGAGCAGCGAATGCATTACTCCCCGTACGTATGTCGTCACCGTCGTCGAGCCGCTTTCCCCTCCTGCTTTGCTGCCAGACGGTGGCTTCCGATTCTTTCACTTCGACACTTCCTTTGGATTTAAACACGAGTGCCAAATCGCGAGACTTCTGCGCAATTACATTCTGTCCCAATCCAAAGATGGGGATGACAAAAAGAGCTAAAGCAAAACGAATGAGTTTTAGTTTCATGATATCCTTTCGAGTCTAGGAGCGTTATTGAACAATATTTTCGACAACCCTCTTATTGCCGTCCAGAAAATCCTGAAGGATTCTATTTAAATCTTCCACTGTGATTTGTTGATCGCCCAGCCTAAGGTCCTCTAATGATGCGCCATTAAGTGGGCCGCCCGGACCAAACAACTCTTGCACCCTTGGTTCGCCGAGTAGCCCTTCCAGAATTGTCATGATTCTCTCGCTGCTGGTGCCGCCAAGCACACTTGCTGTGCCGGCAATCTGAAATCCCATCATTTCGCCGAAGAATTGCTCCGTTCCGCCAGCCGTTAGGACGTTGGCTACTACTCGCCAGAGATACTTGCCTTCTTGCAAGGCAATATATTTTTCAATCTGAACATTTGGATCCGAGGATGTCCCCGACTGGGCCGTGAATGTCGTAGTCCCTCCGGAGAAAAGGGCCAGTATTTCCGGATCATTCTCGAAATTGCTTTCGAGACTGCCTAGATCCCGAGCCTCGACGACCTGCAGAGTCACGTTTTGGGCTGTGGTAAACCAAACGAAGGTAATAATGTTTGAATAGAAGATAGGCCAATCCGCAGGATCAAAATCCTGAGCCGGAAGGCCTGGTGCAACCAATTCTATGCCACTGGTCGGATTGGTGAGCGTTATAATCACTTCATCTTCGGCCTGAACGTTTGCCAGGTCAACGGCCTGGGCCAGAATCAAGAATCTGTAGATTCCGGTCGGTAATATTCCCCTTCCCAATACGGCATCCGCTATTTCTTCGCCAGGTTCGAAAATTTCGCTTGAGACAACATTAATGGTTGTGCCAAAATCCGCTCCCTGAATTGTATGAAATTCGCCAGGTTGTGTGACAGGCACCGTATACGGTCCGGTTTCCGCCTCGGCCAATCTCTCGTCATCCTTGAAGAGGGTTACGATGAAAACGACACGTACTGGCTGGCCAAGAATTTCGTTGGTCATCGTCAGCCAAAACCAATTCGGTGCCTGTGTGAAATCCAGGCTCTGTAA
>JAUXJX010000233.1 GCA_030624545.1 Bacteroidota bacterium
GTCGCCGGCAGCCAATTGTGCTTGCCGATTCGCCTCTCTGTAGACATGGTCTATGGTAACAATTTCTTTGGCGTGAAGGTGGATAAGGAGTTGTCGGTAGAACTTTTTCTTGAGATGAGGGTATTGGCCGATGTAGTGATGAAAGCGCTTGATTACCGCTGAGCTATTGTTTACAGACATTGCCAACCAGGGAAGAGGTGGGATGTGAGATATAGGGCAGCGCCATTGGCTTCAAAGGAATAGAGAGTCACAGTTCTATAAACGATCGCCAAAGGCCTCTATAGTGGTTTTCACTTTTTGACGAAACCAATCTGATCGGTCAAACTCCAGGATTTGAAAATAATGTAAAACGAACCGTCGCCAAAATCAAGTTTCAATGGATCAGGGGAGATCATCAACACATTGGGATGTTCGCATATTATATAACTCATTCAAAATAAAATAAATAGATCACTCAACACGACACAAGGCCAGCCCATAAAAGAATTGAAAATACTGCAGAAATTTATTAAACTAACAACGGCCTACTAAAATTTCATAATCTGGCCTTCACCTAAAATTGTGGAACAAGAATGGTTGAGCCGGTAAAAGGCAAGATTCTCTGGGTTGATGACGAGATTGAACTTCTTCGATCTCACATGATGTTTTTGGAAGAGAAGGGATACAACGTCACGCCTGTCACAAATGCGGATGACGCCATCGAACTGCTGAGGCAAGAGGGATTCGATCTTCTTCTGTTGGATGAGATGATGAGCGGAAAAGATGGGCTGGAAGCTCTTGTTGAGATAAAGGAAATGATACCTTCTCTTCCCGTCGTTATGATCACCAAGAACGAAGAAGAATCCTTGATGGAAGAAGCGATCGGAAGCAAAATCGATGACTATCTCACCAAGCCTGTTAATCCAAGCCAGATTCTGTCAACCTGCAAGAGATTTCTGGAGAGCCACAAAATTGGGGGTGACAGGATAACGAAGGACTACGCGGCGGACTTTCATTCAATTTCCTCCAGAATGATGGATGATTTGGACTGGCGCAACTGGCTTGAGATTTACCTTAAGTTAACAAAACTGGAGATCGAGCTGGAACGCTATCCGGACTTGGGGCTTCACCAAATCCTGCTTGATCAAAAGAGATCTTGTAATATTGAATTTGCCCGTTTTTTTGAGACAAATTACCGGGATTGGATTCATAACGGCAAAGACGCTCCTACCTTATCGACTCAAATTGTGCCGCAGCATTTGGCTCCGCTTATAAAGGATGGCAAGAGAGTGGTTTTCGTCGTCATTGACAACATGCGTTTGGATCAGTGGCTGGCCATCGAATCCCTGCTGTTCCCTTACTTTCATATTAGCAAGGATTATTATTTTTCCATTATCCCCACTGCAACGCCCTTTTGCAGGAATGCAATTTTTAGCGGCCTTTTTCCCCTGGAAATTGAGAATAGATATAAAGATCTCTGGACTACTGGAAGTGAAGACGATTTCAGCCGCAACCGATATGAAAGGCAGCTTTTGGACTTGCAGATGGAGTCGTTGGGAATAGAAATCAAGCCAGAGCCAAAATATATTAAGATTCTTGACAGTCGTGAGGGCCGCAATCTTGAGAAGAATCTTTCCTCTTATTTGCAGTCTCCCTGGCTTTCCGTGGTGGTTAATATCGTTGATATTTTTGCGCACAACCGGAGTACCTCAGATATTCTAAAAGAAATCGTTCCCGATGAAGCTGCATTTCGTTCCCTCACCAGGTCGTGGTTTGCCCATTCTTTTCTCTTCAGGGTATTGCGCGCCGTGTCCCAGGAAGATGTCACGGTTGTTATGACCTCTGATCACGGAAGTGTGCGGAGCATGCGAGGGGCTAAGGTAATTGGAGACCGGGAGACATCAACAAACTTGCGCTATAAATATGGTAAGAACATAAAATGCGATGAGAAACATGCCATACTAATCAAAGATCCCCTGGATTACATGCTGCCAACCCGAGGGGTTGGTATTAACTATCTAATTGCCAGAGAGGACTATTACTTCGTTTATCCAACAAATTATCACAAATATCTCAATTATTATAAAGACAGTTTTCAGCACGGTGGTGTATCAATGGAGGAAATAATCCTGCCCATCTTGCGTTTGGATCCGAAATAAACCCGCAGGCTGGACTAAGTTCGTTGCCCCCTAACCCAAAAATCAGCCCCCACCAATCCAGCATCAATTTGCTCAGTCGGTCGGTTGACGAGACCCTGGAGATCGGAAGAATTCTTGGCCAAATCCTACAGCCAGGTATGGTGTTGGCAATGTATGGGGAATTGGGAAGCGGCAAGACGGTTTTGGCAAAGGGAATTGGGCGAGGCCTAGAGGCGGAGGACGAGATAACCAGTCCGTCCTTTGTAATCATGAACGTATATTCTGGAAGAATTCCAATTTATCATTTTGATTTCTATCGTTTGAACAGCATATTACAGTTGGATGATTTAGGACTGGACGAATTTTTCTATGGCGATGGCGTTTCTCTTGTCGAGTGGGCCGACCGGCTTGGAGAGAGGCTGCCAAGGGGCTCGATTGAGGTTTCGCTGAAGAGAGTCTCTTTCACGACCGATTCCCTGAGACAAATCGCTCTCCGGTCAAGTGAACAATATGAAGCTGATTTTGCAGGATTTCTTGAAGATGGCAACGTGGAGAAACGAGGTTAATCACAAAGTGCCTGTATTGGGAATTGAAACTGCCACAAGAGTCGTTTCGGCGGCAATAACCGAAAATGGAGTTTTGCGCGCGCAAAATGTAATGAGTCATGCGAGACCTCGATCCGGAAGCTTGGTGCAATTGATCGATTTCTTGCTAAGGTCTTTTCAATTGGCCGGTGAGAAACTGGAGGGCATAGCAGTCTCCGTAGGTCCGGGCTCTTATACCGGATTGCGAATCGGACTCAGTGTGGCGAAGTCGCTGGCATTTTGCTGGGAAAAGCCCCTGGTTGCAGTGAATAGTCTGGATGCTCTCGCCCAAAAAGGAAGAGGCCAGGAACGACTAATCTGCCCTCTCATTTCATTTCGACAAAATGAATATTATTATGCTTTTTATGATTGGACCGGTTCAGGCATTGAGAGGCAAAGCGACTATCAAGTGGGTAATCTAAAAGACGTTCTTGAAGGTTTGAAGCATCCGGTATTGCTATTGGGAGAATTGAAATCGGATGATAAGGAATTGCTTCAAAGTGGGGGGGCCGATTATTGTGAACATGTGTATTCAGAAGATTTTCCGGAAGCTCATTGGATCGCCGCCTCTGGCGAGGTTTTATTAGGTCAGGGAATCATGGAGGATGCCGGCCAAATTACTCCATTTTACATGCATGAATTTCCTGTTCAAATTTGAGGTTAGTTCTGCGAGCATCGAATAAACTGGGACTCATCTCATTGAATAAGGAATTCACAGCCGTGGTCAAAAAGGAGGAGGGTTGGTGGATAGGATGGGATTGAGGAGGTTCAAGGTGCGAGTTGCCGGGAGCGCTCACGGGACGAGCTATTGGAAACCTTAAGGGTTACATTAAAGGAAGCTCTTGAATCCAGCCGACTCGATGCGAATGATTAATTGGTGGCGTCAGATGTCGACAAGCACAGAACAACATGTCGAGCGATTTGTCTTGCCTAGCGGGGAGACTGCCTGGATTAGAATGATGTGTCTACAAGATGTGCCAAAGGTGCATGATCTGGAAACAAAGGCGTATAAAGACCCCTGGTCTTTGTCTCATTTTCGCCATGAGATCACCGATAGCACTGTTTCTTGGCCTCTGATCGCTGAATGCGGCGTGCAGCTTTTAGGCTATGCCATCGTGTGGTTTGTGGAGGATGAATTACACATTGCCAACATAGCAACAGCTCCGGAGCAGCGCAGAAAAGGAATCGCCTCTCAGCTTCTAGCCGTCATCTTGGAAGAAGGCCTGAACCGACAGGCACAGAGAGCATATCTGGAGGTGCGAGGTTCTAACGTCGCTGCTTTCCAGCTTTATAAAAAGTTTAAATTTGACTTGATTGGGACGCGCATGAGATATTACCGTGACGGAGAGGATGCCATTTTGATGCACCGATTTCTGCGGCCTGGCTTCGATTCAAATATCACTGCATCATCATGAAAGTCTTACCCGGATTCTAAATGGCCTGGTTTACGCGCAAACAAAAAGGGGTTATAACCACCGAGAAAAAACAGATTCCCGATGGTTTATGGATTCGTTGCGAACAATGCAACGAGATCTTATATCGGAAGGAATTGGAGCGAAATCTCTACGTCTGCTTTAAGTGCAGCTTTCATTTTAAGATCCGAAGTCATCAGTATTTTTCAATGCTTATCGATAAGAATACGCTCGAGGAGTTTGATGCAAATATTTTTTCAGTAGATCCGCTAAAGTTCAAAGGGGTTAAGAAATATGCGGACCAACTGAAGGATAGTGCAAAAAAAACCGGGATCAATGAGGCGGTCCGAACCGCGAAGGGTTTTATGGATGGAAACCCGGTAATCATCGCAGTTATGGATTTTGCTTTCATTGGTGGCAGCATGGGAAGTGTTGTCGGCGAGAAAATAACTCGTTCTACAGAGCGCGCTCTGGAAGAGCGCGTGCCACTTATCA